>RFPR01000072.1 GCA_009928265.1 Pseudomonadota bacterium
CGTGGAGGGTGGCAGTGTTTCTTGGAAAGGGGAAAAGATTACCGATCCGAAGGTGGTCATCCCCGTGGGGGAAGCCGGCGTTCTCAAGTTGGATCGCCGTAATGCAGTGCGGATCGGCTAAGGTCGACAAAGGTTCCTGTAACAATTTTACCATAATCGCCGTGTCAGGGAGTTGGGGCTTGCCCGACCCTTGCCGGAACTGGCACAGAAGGTGTCTGCCATGACCAAGAATCTCTTCGGAAAAATCACCCCGGCCAGCCTTTCCAAGGCAAAACAGGAGGCTTCGCAGAGCGTCACCGAGCACGAGCAGAGGTTGCTGGAAGTTTGTTGCAAGCAGCCCGAGAACTCGCTGTTCCTCATGAAGACAAGGGACGAGGGATTGAACGACTCGGAGGTGGAGACTCTCAGGGCAGAATGGGGAAGCAACGACCTCGGGCAGAAAAAGAAGCACGGATTCATCATGGAGATCCTGACGAGGTGCAAGAACCCCCTCGTCATCCAACTTCTGGTCATCGCGGCCATCTCCATGGCCACTGGCGATCCTGCCTCGGCAACGATCGTCGGTCTGATGGTGGTCATCTCTGTCGGTCTTTCCTACTATCAGGAAAGCAAGTCGGGCAAGGCGGTCGAGGCTCTCAATGCCATGGTCCAGACGAACTGCCATGTCATCCGCGGCGGTGTGGAGAAAGAGATCCCGATGGCCGAAATCGTACCCGGCGACATCGTGGTCCTGCAGGCCGGCTCGATCATTCCGGCGGATTTAAGGCTGCTTTCTGCAAAAGATTTCTTTGTCAGCCAATCCTCCCTCACCGGGGAGTCGATGCCGGTCGAGAAGCATGCGGAGACGCCCGCAGAACCCTCCAAGGCAGTGATCGAGATGACGAACGCCGTCTTTCAGGGAAGCAACGTCGTCAGCGGCACAGCCAAAGCAGTCGTCGTCAATACCGGGACACGCACCCATTTCGGATCTATTTCAGAGAAGCTTGGCAGCGCTCCCGTTCTGACGAGTTTCGACCGCGGTATCGCCGGATTCACCTGGCTCATGATCAGGTTCATGCTCGTGATGGTGAGCGTCGTGTTCCTGATCATCGGGGTCACGAAGCATGATTGGTCGGGCGCCCTGATGTTCGGTCTGGCTGTTTCACTCGGCATGACGCCGGAAATGCTCCCGATGATGGTGGCGGTGAACCTCGCCAAGGGGGCGCTGGCCATGTCCCGCAAGAAGGTGATCGTGAAGAAACTCCACGCGATCCAAAACTTCGGGGCGATCGACATTCTTTGCACAGACAAGACCGGCACGCTGACCCAGGACCGCGTGATCCTGGAGAAATATGTCGATGTGACCGGCAGGCAGAGCGAGGACGTCCTGCGCTACGCCTACATGAACAGCTACTACCAGACGGGTCTGCGGAACCTGCTGGATAATTCCGTTCTTTCCCACACCGATCTTGATGTCGACCGAGGCTGCCGCAAGGTGGACGAGATCCCGTTTGATTTCCAGCGCAAGCGGATGTCCGTGGTAGTGGATTACGAGGGAGACCACGTCCTTATCTGCAAGGGGGCTGTCGAGGACATCTTCAAGTCGTGTACCCACTATCAGGTCGACGACGAGGTCTACATGATGATTGATCTCATCAAGAACGACCTTCTTGAGGAGTTCGAGGCACTGAGCCGAGATGGATACCGTGTGCTTGGCATCGCCTACCGTGAGTTTCCGCGCGACAAGGGGAGTTTCTCCATCGCCGACGAGAGCGACCTGATCCTGCTCGGATACATCGCCTTTCTGGATCCACCGAAGGAGTCGGCTCAGAAGGCGATCGCCTCGCTAGCCCATTACGGGGTGACGACCAAGATCCTTACCGGAGACAATGCACTTGTCACCGGCAAGATCTGCCGAGACGTGCATCTCGAGGCCGGGGAAATCATCACCGGTGACATGATCGTCGGTATGGACGAGGCGGCACTCGGCGAACTTGCGGAGAAGACCAGCGTTTTCGCCAGGCTCTCACCCGCCCAGAAAGAAAGCATCATTGTCGCCCTTCAGAAGCGAGGCCATGTCGTCGGCTATATGGGGGACGGCATTAACGACGCCCTCTCGATGCGCGTCGCCGATGTCGGCATCTCGGTTGACACGGCTGTGGATGTTGCAAAGGAATCGGCCGACATCATCCTGCTCGAGCGCAGTCTGATGGTGCTTGAGGACGGCATCCTCGAGGGGCGCAAGGTCTTTGCCAATATCATCAAGTACATCCGCATGGGCGCGAGTTCCAACTTCGGCAACATGTTCTCCATGGTAGGAAGCAGCTACTTTCTGAAGTTCCTCCCGATGCTTCCCGTTCAGGTGCTGGTGAACAATCTGCTCTACGACTTCTCTCAGATCGGTATTCCCTACGACAACGTCGATGAGGAGTACATGCAGAAGCCCCGCAAGTGGAATCTCGGAAACATCCAGAAGTTCATGATGTGCGTCGGACCAACCAGCTCCCTCTTCGATTACACGACCTTTGCCGTGATGCTCTGGTTCTTCAAGTGCAGCAACCTCAATCTTGCCGCCCCGGCCGAATTGCTTCACCGCTTTGCGGGAGGGCCTGGAGTCGCTAATGACGATACCTACGCCGCCTCGCTCTTTCATTCGGGTTGGTTTGTGGAGTCGATCATCACCCAGACACTCATTGTCCATGTCATCCGTACCCGTAAGATTCCATTCTTCGGCAGCTGCGCCAGCCCGGCGCTCATTCTTTCCACAGCGATCATCATAGCCATCGGCTCCTCGATTCCCTACATCCCCCCCGTTGCCAAGTACCTCGGCATGGTGCCGCTTCCCCCGGTTTTCTGGCTTTTCATCCTGGCCACCATCCTCTGCTATGTGACCCTCACGCATTCGGTGAATGCATGGTTTGCCAGGAAGTTCGGTATTGATTAAGACAACCCTCTGCCTGTTTCCATGAAAGCTCTCCTCAACGCTCTCCAAGAAGGTCGTCTTGTCGAACTTCCCGACAATATCAAGACCGATGCCCTCGAATTCCTCGGGACCCTGCTGGAGGCCGTACCCGAAGTCAGCGAGGAGGGGATTACCGAGAAAGCGCTGAGTAGGGAAAAGCTTCATAATACCGGGATTGGCAAGGGTTGGGCCTGCCCCCATGCGACCTCGGAAAGCGACGGTGAGGTGCTCTGTTCCGTCGGTTGGAGCCCGACAGGTATCGAGTACGGATCACCCGATGGGGTACCCGTCCATCTGGTGGTGATGTACCTCGTTCCCGATTCCCAGAGGAATTCCTATCTCAAGGAAATTTCGCAATTGGCCAAGGCCATCCACCAGAACGAGGAACTTCAAAAACTTCAGGAACTCGAGGATCTCTCGGACGTCCGTCATGCCCTGCTTGACGCGATCACCCATGCCATCGAGTCGGTGACCCCCGAGGCCCGCGCGCGCATGATCCAACTCGAGGTCCGGCACGCCGAGGCAGCAGCTGGGGCTGAGGCCCGAGTCACCGAAATCCCAGGAGCCGTCTCCGGGATGATTTACCCTGTCAGCATCCTTCTTTCAGCCGGGGCTGCCCCGGTGATCCTTGGCCAGAATGCCGAACTTGTCGCCGAGATCGAGCAGGTTTCCGATCTCGCCGTCGAGCTTTCCAAGCAGGGACGCGCCTCCAGGGACAAGCTCCATGTGGTGCTACGCTCGAGCGAGCATTATGCGAAGGAGAGGGTGCTCCACTCCTGCATCGCTTACAGGAGCGCGTAAAGATTGGCGCATAGCGGCGTTGGTCCTCGCTTGCCGTAGGTTTTGCTACGGCTGCACTCGACCGCCTTGCTCTGCATTCAATCTTTACGCGTCCTGATGCTGAGATTCTTTCGTCCTGACCTAAAGGTCTCAAGACGCCTCAGCCTTTGTATCGGTAGGCCACGCGACCTGTGATCCCGCAGAAGAGATGCCACGGGATGGTGTCGGCTTTGGCTGCGACTTCGGTGGCGGCAAGTTCTTCTCTCCCCTGTTTCCCCACAAGCACTGCTTCGTCACCGATGCAGACTCCACGGACTTTGGAGACATCCACGATGATCTGGTCCATCGTCACGCGGCCGATCACGGGACAGCGTTTTCCCCGAATGAGGACAGCGGCGCCCTTGCCTGAGACTTGGCGGGGATAGCCGTCGGCATACCCTGCGGGCAGGACTGCAACTTTCATGGCATGCGGTGCCGTAAAAGTGCCGCCGTAGCTGACGCGGTGACCTTTGGGGATGTCGTTGAGGAACGTGATACGGGCTTTCCAAGAAAGGACCGGTCGGAGCAGTTTCTGGAAAGCGGGCAGGGGAGAAACGCCGTAAAGCGCCAGACCGATACGGATCAGATCACCCTCCTCCGAGGCATGCTGCATGGCCCCTGCGGAATTGAGGGCATGGATGGAGGCCTCGGGTGCGAGGTAATGGAGTTCGTCAAGCAGGTCGGCAAACGTTGCCAACTGATGGCGGGTCGTCTTTTCGTCGTTGTCTGCGGAGGAGAGGTGAGTGGAGATGCTGTGGACGCTGAGGCCGGCCTTGAGGATCGCCTTCATGGTAGGTATGGCCTTGCCGGGCAGGACGCCAAGGCGCCCCATACCGGTATCCACCTTGAAGTGGATCGGGGCTCCCTTGGGGGCAGAGCGGGTGTAAAGAGAGGCTTCCTTCGCAGAGGAAAGGGTGGGGATGAAGCCGCACCGTGCGATTTCACCGTATTCCGAGGGGAGAGCGGCGCTGAGGAGTAGGATCGGGACCCGCTTCAGGATCTTCCGGAGTTGGAGCGCTTCACCGAGAGAGGCGACGGCAAAGACCTCGACGCCGCAATCGAGGACCTGAACGACCTCCTCGAGGCCGTGGCCATAGGCATTGGCCTTCACGACGGCCATGATGCCGGCCTTGCCCGCCAGTTTTCTGACGGCATTCAGGTTATGGCGGAGGGCGCCACGGTCGATCTCGACCCAGGTGCGGTCGGGAAGGGCAGGCGGTTTTTTGGGCATTCGGAGATCTTGCGCCAGAGTGGTTTTCTGGGAAAGACCGTTGTTCCCGGCGAGTCCGGCTCTTTGCCTTTCCAAGGTAACGGGCTGCAACTACGCTATTATCTATGAGTCCTCTCTCCCCGGTTTCGCTCCTCGGGGATTTGATTCGTATCCCGAGTGTCAATCCAGAGGGGGATCCCGGTGTGAAGGAGCCGGGAGAAGCCCGTGCGGCACAGTATTTGGCCGGGATTCTCAAGGAACTGGGAGCCGAGGCTTCCCTGCACGAGGTACTGCCGGGACGACCCAATGTGGTCGCCCGCTTCCCATCCGATCGTCCGGGCAAGCCACGACTCCTTCTTGCCCCGCACACCGATACGGTGAGCGTCGTCGGAATGACGATCGATCCTTTCTCAGGCGAGGTGCGCGACGGAAAGGTCTGGGGTCGCGGAGCGAGTGATACCAAGGGGCCGATGGCCTCTATGATATCTGCCCTCTCCCGCTGCCGCGACATCCTGCCGAAGCTTGGTTATGAGATCTGGTTCGCCGGATTGATGGGCGAGGAATCGGGCCAGCACGGAGCCAAGGCACTGGCCTCGCTGGAGCAGTTTGATTTCGTCATCGCAGGCGAGCCGACGGATCTTAAGACCGTTCATGCCCACAAGGGTTCCCTTTGGGTAACCCTCACGGCTCACGGGAAGGCCGTCCATGCCTCCGTACCTGATCGTGGAGACAACGCCATCTACAAGCTGACCTCTGCGATTGAGGCGATCCGAGCGAAGGTGATCCCTGAGTTGTCGTCCAAGGAACATTCCCTTCTAGGTCATTCCACGCTGAGCGTCGGGACGATCCGCGGCGGATCCAAGACGAACATCGTCCCCGACCACGCCGAGGCGACTCTCGATATCCGGGTCATTCCGGGAGAGGACCCGGCGCGGTTAATCACTCTCCTAAGGGAGGCTGCGCCCAATGTGGATCTTGCTCACCAGGGTTCGGCTCCGCTGTACACCGATCCCGCACATCCCTTGATTGCAAAACTCTCGGCCATCGGTGGCTCCCCTGTCGGTGCACCTTGGTTCTGTGACGCGGCTGTCTTTGCCGAGAAGGGGATGCCCGCCGTGGCGCTCGGGCCCGGATCCATCGCGCAGGCCCATACAGCCGACGAATGGATCTCGGTCGCTGATCTCGAGGCGGGAGCAGATTTTTTCGAGAAGTTCCTACGCTCCCTCTGATACCAATGTTTCCCGCCGATCAGCATCTCGAGATCCTGATCAATCGCATCTGGATCGCGTCGTGGGCCGATCGTCTCTTGGCTTTCGTTTCTGATTTCGGAGCCTGGAAAATCTGGCTCCTGCTCCTTGTGATTCTGGCAGTGGTACTTGGAAACTTCCGCCTCAGGGCGGCGATTCTAGCAGCAGGACTTGCTGTCGGTCTTTCCGACGGGATCGCGGTGAATCTTCTCAAACACGCCGTCGCCCGCCCTCGTCCGAGCCAGGTTGAGCCGGGTGTGAGGATGGTTGGGCTTGGCTCAGCACCTTGCGGGGTACCCAAAATCGCCGGACTGCTCTCGGAACCGATCATTTCCTTCCCCCAGGGCACGGAGGAACCCGGAGTTCCCGGTCAGCTTGCGACTGAGGGGGTGACCGGCAAATCATTTCCCTCGGGACATGCAGCCAACAATATGGCCGTGGCCACGGTCCTGATCCTCTTTTTTGGATGGCGTGGGGCGCTCTACCTGCCATTTGCCCTACTCATCGGCTATGCCCGGCTCTACACAGGGGCCCATTGGCCATTCGATGTGCTAGGAGGATTCCTGCTCGGCCTGATCGGCGGAATTCTAGCGGTCAATCTGGTAGAGATCCTCTGGCGCCGGTTCGGGCCGCGTCTAGTTCCCACCCTTGCTCTTCGCTATCCTTCGCTTCTGAGATCATCTTGAGATGACGACGAATAAAAAACACGCCGCTCACCCCGCCAAGCAGTCCCTCCCTCTTGCTCTGGTTGTCTGGGCGGTAGTGCTGGCGGTTACGCTCCTTCGTCTTTTAGTAGCGACCGGAGGTGCCCCGACCGAGCAAGAGGCTTTCCTCCTCGTCTGTGCTGCTCACCCTGCTGGCGGCTACGTCGAGGGAGCTGCCGGTGCACCCCTCCTGCTCACTCTGACTCATGCAGGCTTTCCCATCCTCCGTTGGATTCCTGTATTGGCCACCCTGATCCTCTCGTGGTGTGTCTGGTGGATCGGACGCCGCGTTGCCCCCCACCGACCGGCGGTCGCCCTCTGGTCACTGCTCGCGGTGAATGCCCTTCCACAGGTGAACTTGGCTTCGCTGGTGATGAATAGCGCCGCGGTCACGGCATCCCTCCTCCTGCTCTCCACGGTCGCGGGATGGCATGCCGCTCACTCCCGTGGACAGGCACTCGCTGCCTGGTCCCTCTTTGGCATCACGCTTGGCGTGACGACTTTTTTCTGGCTTCCCGCAGCGCTCATCCTGATTCCGGTGCTGGGAGGTTCCTTTGTTCGGCGCGGATTCAGCGAGTTTCCGTGGAGGGGGAGCTTGCTTGCATTCGGATTCCTGATTCTCGGTTGGATCGCTCCGCTTTCTTGGAATGCGAAGAACCGCTGGATTGGTTGGTATGGCGTGGCGCAGGGATGGGATGTCCTGAACATCGATGGATATCATTTTTCGTTCGGACTGATCGTCGCGGTGAGTGCCTTGGCGGTACCGTGGCTCGTGGTCCTGGCTTTCCGATCACGGGGCTGGAGTGCCCTGATGCTTGCCGTGGCCATCGCTGCTGCCTCGCTGAGTGGAGTCTGGTTGATGCTTCCCGGAACGATTCCGGCGGGGCTCCCATCGCCTGTCGGGGTGAGGGGACTCGGAACATTGGCCCAACTCCTGCTTCAACTTCGAGGGGAGCGCCCCGATCCCAAGGGGCAACCATCGTTCCTGATCGCCTCCACGCCGGGACTGGCCGCACTGCTTGGATCACGGATCACCTTGGACTATCCTGAGCGCCCCGGCGCTCCCTCTGTCTTCGTCGCCGAATCGCCCAGCATGGGAAACTCCTACGCCTTCTGGCCCTCCTACCCCGATGCCGTTGCAGCTGGAAAGACTGATAATTTGTACACCGAGGAGAAATCGGCCAGCCCCTTTCTCGGCCGTAACGCCCTCTACATTACTACCGAATCGAAAGAGGAACTGCCTCAAAGTATTACGGGGGCCTTCAGTGCGGTTGGATTGCTCAAGGAACAGCCCATTATGATCAGCGGAAGGACACAGGTGATCCGGATTTATCAGTGCGAGGATTATCGGGCACTGTCGCTTTAACAAAAAAAGCCCCGGCCATTGCTGACCGGGGCTTTGAAGTTTGGAGCCTTAGCCTATCGACCTAGTAGCGGTAGTGAGCCGGCTTGTAGGGTCCTTCGACGGAGACGTCGAGGTAGTCGGCCTGCTCCTTGGTGAGTTGGGTCAGTTTGACACCGATCTTGTCAAGGTGGAGACGGGCAACTTCCTCGTCGAGCTTCTTGGGGAGAACGTAGACACCTGGCTTGTAGGTCTCGCGGTTCTTCCAGAGCTCGAGTTGGGCGAGTGTCTGGTTGCTGAAGCTGGCGCTCATCACGAAGCTCGGGTGGCCGGTGGCGCAGCCGAGATTGACGAGACGTCCCTCGGCGAGGAGGAAGATCTCGTGGCCATTAGAGAAGGTGTACTTGTCGACCTGGGGCTTGATGTTGGTGTGCTTCACAGACTTATCCCCCTGCAGCTTGTCGACCTCGATCTCGTTGTCGAAGTGTCCGATGTTGCAGATGATCGCCTGGTCCTTCATGCGCTTCATGTGCTCGAAGGTGATGACCCCGACGTTGCCGGTGGTGGTGACGTAAATGTCGGCGCGGCCGAGGGTATCCTCGATCGTGGTGACCTCGTATCCCTCCATGGCGGCCTGGAGTGCATTGATCGGGTCGATCTCGGTGATGATAACGCGGGCACCCTGTCCGCGGAGGGATTGGGCGCTTCCCTTGCCGACATCGCCATAACCGCAGATGACGGCGACCTTGCCGGAGATCATGACGTCGATGGCGCGGTTCAGGCCGTCGACGAGCGAGTGGCGGCAACCATAAAGATTATCAAACTTCGACTTGGTGACCGAATCGTTCACGTTGAAGGAAGGAACGAGGAGCTTACCCTTCTCGTGGAGCTTGTAGAGGCGGTGAACACCGGTGGTGGTCTCCTCGGAGACACCCTTCCACTCCTTCACGACCTCGTGCCAGCGTCCCGGGGTCTCGGCGTGGATTTGCTTGAGGAGGTCCTTGATGACCTGCTCCTCATGGTTGCCGGAGGCAGTGTTGATCCAGCCGTCGCCATCCTCGAGTTCGTAGCCCTTGTGGATGAAGAGGGTGACGTCACCGCCGTCGTCGACGACCATCTGGGGGCCCTTGCCGCCCGGAAAGCTGATCGCTTTGTTGGTGCACCACCAATATTCCTCGAGGGTCTCGCCCTTCCACGCAAAGACCGGGATGCCCGCCGCGGCGATCGCGGCCGCGGCCTGATCCTGCGTGGAGAAAATGTTGCAGCTGGCCCAGCGAACATCCGCGCCGAGATCGACGAGAGTCTCGATGAGGACCGCCGTCTGGATGGTCATGTGGAGTGATCCGGTGATACGCACGCCTTGGAGGGGCTTCTCCTTGGCGTATTTCTCACGGATGGCCATGAGACCGGGCATCTCCTTCTCGGCGATGTTGATCTCCTTGCGACCCCACTCGGCGAGTGAGATGTCGGCTACTTTATAATCTGTAAATGACATGGGAGTTGGGAGCTGGTAGCTAGGGATTTGGTGTTGTGTGGACTTGTTGATTAGTGTTTCGCAGCGGCGATTGCGGCTTTCTTGAGAGCTGCGGCCTTGTCGGTCTTCTCCCAGGTGATGTCCGCATCGTTCTTGCCAAAGTGACCGTAGTTGGTGGTCTTGGAGTAGATCGGGCGGCGCAGCTTGAGCTGGCTGATGATCTCGGAGGGCTTGAAGCCGAAGGTCTTCTTCACCGCGATCTCGATCGCCTCCTCGGGAACCGTGGCGGTGCCGAAGGTATCGATGTGGATGGAGACGGGGTTCGGATGTCCGATCGCGTAGGCAAACTGGACCTCGCAGCGGGCGGCGAGGCCCGCGGCCACCACGTTCTTCGCCACATAGCGGCCCATGTAGGCTGCGGAGCGGTCGACTTTGGTCGGGTCCTTACCTGAGAAGGCACCGCCGCCGTGACGGCCCATTCCACCATAGGTGTCGACGATGATTTTGCGGCCGGTGAGGCCGG
>RFPR01000073.1 GCA_009928265.1 Pseudomonadota bacterium
CAAGCCATTGGGTCAGGCCGCTGACCGCCAAGGCCGAGCCGCGGATCTGGTTGGGGAACATCTCCCCGAGCATCACCCACATAACGGGACCCCATGAGATTCCAAAGAAGAAGACGTAGGCGTTGGCGGCAAGGAGTGCGAACAGCCCAAAGGAAGGGGAGAGCTTGAGGTTTCCGGCCTCGGAGGGTGAGGTTCCGAAGACATACGCCAGTATACCAAGTGTCAGGGCCATGCCTACCGATCCCGCAACAAGCAGGGGCTTACGCCCCAATTTGTCGATCAGCGAGATCGCGAGCAGGGTAGAGGCGATGTTCACGGCTCCGCTGATGACATTCTGCATGAGAGCGTTGGCCTCAGTGAAACCGGCGGCTCTCCAGAGAACCTCTCCGTAGTAGAAAACCACATTGATGCCGACGAGTTGCTGGAAGGCGGCGAGCCCAATGCCGATCCAAAGCACGGGAAAAATCTTGCCAGAAGACTTGTCAAAGAGATCCGAAAGTCGGGGTTTGTGATCCTTGAGTAGCGTTTCACGGATCTCGCCGACCTTGGAATCCGCCTCTCCCTCGCCTAGCAACCGCGAGAGGACCGCGCGGGCCTCGACCTCACGATTTGCGGCCACGAGATATCGGGGAGACTCCGGAATGAGGAAGAGAGATACAAGGAAAACGACTGCCGGAACCATGCCGACCCAGAACATCCACTGCCACCCTTGGAACCCGAACCAGAAATGCCCCGTCGCGCCATGGGCGCCGAGTGCGATGAGATAGTTACTGAGAAATGCCGCAAATAGTCCCAGCACGATGGCGAGTTGCTGGAGTGAAGAGAGGCGTCCCCGGATCGCGGCCGGCGCAATTTCACTGATATATGCGGGACAGAGAACACTAGCGGCCCCGATGGCAAATCCACCCAGCAGGCGGAAGGCGATGAATTCCGCAGAGGAGGTGGAAATACCCGATCCCCAAGCGCTTACCGTAAAAAGCAGGGCCGTGATGATCATGACGTTACGGCGCCCAAAACGGTCGGCTAGACTCCCTGCAAGAAAGGCACCGCCCGCGCAACCCAACAACATGGAGGCCACATTGAAACCAGAGGCGGCGTCCGAGGAGTTGAAGGCGATCTTCAAGGCCGCAACAGTGCCATTGATAACGCCACTGTCGAAACCGAAGAGAAAACCTCCGATGGCTGCGATCGCGCTGATCAGGATAATGAAGGGGGTATTGCTCTTTTCGGGGGAGGTATTGGTCATGGAAGTGAATGGTTGAGACTGAAGTATGCCCAACGACCGATTGAGTTCACAAGGCAAACTCCGGGCTGTTAATTCTTGATCCCTTTGGCTGTAGAGAACCTATAGATGATTGTGTTCCTATAAATCTCTCCTGGCTTCAGCACGGTAGAGGGGAAATTTTTGTGATTCGGGGAATCTGGGAAGTGCTGGGGTTCGATGCAGAATCCGTTGCGGAATCCGTAAACCCTACCCCCTTTGCCGATCAGCGTTCCGTCGAGGAAGTTACCGGAGTAGAACTGCACGCCCGGTTCGGTCGAGATGACTTCCATGACACGACCGCTCTTTGGTTCCTCAACCTTGGCGATGAGTCCGAGATGACCGGGTAGTTTGGCAGCGACGAAGTTATGATCGTATCCACCCGCGAACTTGAGTTGCTCGTCCTTGGTATCGATCCGGTCACCGATGGCCATCGGCTTGCGGAAGTCGAGGGGGGTTCCCTTGACCGGGGCGATTTTCCCAGTGGGAATGAGGACCTGATCGACCGGGGTGTATTCATCTGCGTGGATCGTCACGACATGTCCAAGGATGTCGCCGCTCCCCTGTCCAGCGAGATTGAAGTAGCTGTGGTGCGTGAGATTCACAACGGTGGCCTTATCGGTCTTGGCTCGGAAAACGAGTTTCAGTTCGTTTTTGTTCGTGAGCGTGTAGGTGGCTGTGACCGAAAGATTTCCCGGGTAACCCTCCTCGCCGTCCTTACTGACGTAGGTAAGTTTGAGTGATGGTCCCTGCTTGGTCTCCGTGGGTGTCGCGCTCCAGACCACCTTGTCAAATCCCCTAAGCCCGCCATGCAATGACTGGCCGTTGTTATTTATGGCAAGATGGTACGTGTGACCGTCGAGTGTAAATTCGGCCTCGGCGATCCGGTTTCCATAACGACCCACGAGACAGCCGAAGTAAGGGCTCTTCTTCTCGTACTCAGAGAGTGTTTTGAAACCCAGCACCACGTCGGCCAGTTTACCGTTCCTATCGGGAACCTTCAGCGAGGTGACAATGCCGCCATAAGTGATGATCGATACGGAGGCACCCTTCGCGTTGATCAGGGTGTGCTGGGTGACTTTCCCCCCACGGGATGTTGTTCCAAAAGGCTTGGCGGTAATTGAGGGATCAGTGGCCTGAACCATAGGAGTGAGAAGCGATAGCCCTGAAATCACAAGGGGGTACTCTCGTGGGGTGAGCATTTCTTGAAGAAAATCCCCATCCAATGCAAGCATCCAAGCTCTTGCTCACATCACGATATATGCATATTGAATGAAAAATCACTGCCATTTCGGGGAAGTTCTTTCGAAGAATAACTGGCCCTGTCTAAATTCCATACATGTCGAAGGCACGGCTTCTTCAATTTCTTAGCCTGCTCGCCCTTGCCTTCACGGGGAACACACAGGAAACCACACTTCTTTCAAAATCTCCCGATGGCAGATTCCTACTGCGCCGAGAACGCGCGGAATCGGGCGATCGAGGGGAGGCCAGAAAGACGCTGGCGATCTGCTCTCGTGAGGGAAAGGTGCTCTACGAGTGGTTTTCTCCGCTCGGTGCGACGACGCCTCTCTGGAGCGGTGATTCCCACTTCCTGGCAGTGAACGACATGCCGGGAGAAGCTGGTGACCAACTCCGGATCTTCTGCCTCGATCCTTCCGGAAAAACAGCTGTTCCCCTTCGTGATCCCGATGGCGCACAACTGAAATCGGAAGTCGAGAAACGGCATGGCAATTTCCTGAGCACCGTGGATAAGGCCTCTTTGCGCGCCTCCGAGTGGAAGGAGGGCCGCCTCTGGTGCACGGTCACGGGAACCTTCAGCCCAAAACGCCAACCCACCGTGCATGTTCCGTTTCATCATCTCTGGGTCTACCGCATCGACGGAACGAACGCCCCCGTCCTGGAACAGGAATGGACGCTCACCGACCCGAAGGAACGATCTTATCGGGATTCTTCGGCGACTCCCTGATCCCGCTCTCAGGAATCGCCGAGAAGCAGCTTCAGATTCCTGACCGAATCAAAGCACTCCACCGCTGCTGAACGGGCCGCCTTGGAAAGCACTGGCCAGTCCTTGAGGGCTCGTTGCGAAGCCTCGGCAGCCTCCTCCAGCGTACGGACAAAGAGCATGCCGGATTCATCCGGCAAGAAGCGCTCCGCTCCCGTTGGTTCGGTCACGACGGGGCGACCCAGCGACAGGAAAGCGGCGGCACGATCACTCAGCCATCCGCTACCCATCAGGGCCTCGAGTTTCACGGCGGTGAATTCCGCTGTCGCCCCGGCAAGATAGCGGTAGTAGGCGGCGGGGGTGCGCGTCAGTGCGTGAGGCACCGCCACCTTCCATCCCAGCGAACGTAGACGTCCCCGCTCCGGATCATCGGCATTGAGATTCATGGCGAGTTCGAATACCGCTTCCGGCAAACGCTTGGGAAGTTCCATATAAGGGGCGAAGGCGGCCTGCTTCGAGTAATCACGCCACTCCCCTCCGATCGTGATATTCCCGTCCCAATACCATTGGCCGATCGTGGTGAAGCGGGGCTTCCCGCTAGGGCGAGGTTGCGGTGTGAGCAGTTCCGTATCAACAAGCGGAAAATAGCTTTTCCAGGGAACTATCGGCTTGGGCAGGCGCGTATCGATCCGATCCATGCAGAGACCGATCGACCAGAATTCGTCATGGGAGGACTGCCCCATCTCCATCTGATCCATCCAAAAAAGAACCTCGGTGGGATCGAGGCTGCAGAGCAGACGACGCCCGAACAGATTCCCAAGGGGCGGCTTGATGGAATAGCTGAGGTTCAGCAGAACAGAGTGCGGTGCCAGTTCCTCGAGTTCAGCAACCTTCAGTCCGTAGGCTTTCATGCCGCGGAGATGATGCTCCTCCACGCCTCCTCCGATCTGCGGAGGGCGCAGAAGCAGGCAATACTCCAGACCGTAGGCGGTCATCCTCCTGCGGAAGGCACGGACGCAATGGGCATCCTTGGCAGGGTCACCGCTCTCCTTCAGCACCTCAAGCCAGATCCCTCGGCGCCCCATCCTCTTGAGACCCGTCAGATACTGCAGCGGTACTGAGAAATTCCCGCCGCCCTCTGGGTATTTCGCGGCAAATCCGCATCCGACGAAAACGGGAGGTTTGCCAAGTCGAGGGTTGAGAGTCGAGGGTCGAGGGCTCAAGTCGTCGGCTTTGTGAAGGTTATCGGGCGTTTTTTAGAAAACAAAGATGTCAAGGCGCAGTAGTTTTGGATGCGGCTCAAGGCCTTCAAAGGACGCTAGATAAGACACCCTGCGAGCGAAGAAGATCGATGTGATGCGCTAAAAGAACAGGCCTTTATCATACTCCGGCACGATCGAGGAGCGACTGCAATACTTTCTCCGCCTCAAAAATTTCCCGGGCGATGGCGAGCGCAGCTCTGCTGTGCTTCTTGTAATCGGCGCGGATGGCTGCGGCAGCCTCGGTTATTTCCTCCATGGTGGAAAAGGCAAGGAGTCCTTCCTTGCCGCCGTAGTGCGCGGTGAAGCCGGTTTCCTGGGTGATCACGGGACGCCCGGCCGCGAGATAGCACGCGGTGCGGTCGCTGAACCAACCGGTATTAAGGCGTACATACTGGTCCTTGGCGCAGGTGAACTCTCCCTTGGAGTTGCGGATGTAGTCACGATAGCCGTTCCAGTCGACACTCAGATCATGAGGAAGCACGAGCCTCCAGTCGTTCTTTGCAAAGAGTTCCAGCTCTTCCTCCTTCTTGATATCGGTGGCCATCTCGAAGGGTTCTCCGGAGCGCTTCGGTGCCTCGATGAATCTCAGAAACTCAAGCGACTTGCTCCAGAGGTAGTTGGAGCCCCGCCATTCGATGTCCTTCTTGCCGCTCGTGGACCAGTTACAGATCGTCGTGAAGAGAGCCTCCGATGCGGGTGCAGGCGGCTCGGGAGTTGGACACCAAAGATCGGTGACCACGGGCTGACGGGTGGTTAACCACTGAAATCCATGGGTCGGCACCGCAAAGGACGGCGTGCCGATATTTTCCCCGAACGTGAAGAGATGGCGGTGCTCCTTGAGGTAATCGATTGTTTCCGATTCACCCTTGTCGATCTTGATCTGCTCCACGCCGGGATCGCTCTCGACATAAATCAGGTGACGGATCGTGCGGAGATCATCGTTCATGTCATGCGATCCGCAGATGTTCAGGGCACAGTCTGCCTCACGGTAGAGCGTCCTTATCTGCTCGATGCTCATTCCAGCGCTCTCCATCGGATCCTTGAAGCGGGCACAGTAGCCCCAGCGCCCCTGGAATCCGTGCTCCTCAGCGAGTCGGCCCAGCGTCTGGGCCGCATAGGAGTAGTCGTCGGAGATGTTGAAGGCGACCGGATCGTAGGGATAGTTCAGCGTGTCCTCGATGTAGTAGACCTCATAACCGAGACGCTGGAGACCCACGATGTAGTGGACGTGCTGCCAGATGACTCCGGCGATAGGCATGCCGCCCATGAATCCCAGGACGATGATCTTTTTGCGGTTCATGAAAGGTTCTCCTGCTCGTGACCAGCTTTCGCTTCGGAAGTATGTCCGGCGGCCTCGTAGAGACGCGCATAGGAACCCGCGGCAGCCAGCAGTTCGGGGCCTGTTCCCTGTTCAGCGATTCGCCCGTTCTCCAGAAGAACAATCCGGCCCAACCGGTGCACCGTCGAGAGGCGATGGGTAATGATGAGTGTGGTGCGCCCCTTCATGAGTTCGGCGATCGTTGTCATGATCGCCTTCTCCGTCGAGGGGTCGAGGGCCGAGGTTGGCTCGTCGAGCAACAGGATCGGGGCATCCTTGAGAAAGGCGCGGGCAATGCCCAGGCGCTGGCGCTGACCAACGCTCAGGTGCCCACCCCTCTCCCCGACCGAGGTGTCGAAACCCTGAGGCTGGGCCATAATGAAATCATAAGCCTGTGCCCGCTTTGCCGCCTCAATGATCTCCTCCTCGGTTGCCCCCTCACGACCGTAGGCGATGTTCTCACGGATGCTGCTGGAGAAGAGGAGTGTGTCTTGAAGAACCATTCCGATCTGCGCACGGAGAGAGGCCTTCGTGACGGAGCGCAGGTCATGGCCGTCGATTCGCACGATTCCCGAGGTGGGATCGTAGAATCGTGGAACAAGGCTTAGCATCGTGCTCTTGCCGGCGCCTGTCCCTCCAACAAAAGCCACGGTCTCGCCGGGAGCAACTGCAAGATCGACACCAGTGAGCACGGGAGCCTTGGGGTCATAGGCAAAAGTGACTCCGGTCATCTTGATCTCACCCCGCACGGCAGGCAGATCGACAGCTCCGGGAGCATCCTTAGTCTCCTCTTCGCGGTCGATGATCTCGAAGCACCGCTGGGCTCCGGCAGCCGCTCCCTCAAGGGCCCAAGCCGTGTAGGTGAGTTGCTCAATCGGTTGATAGAGCGTGGCGAGATAGGCCACGAAGACCAGTAGATCGCCGAGACTAAGCACCCCACGAAGCACTTGAGCCGAGCCGACGCCATACATCGCCGCTGAGCCTAGCGCCATCAAGGTGCTCACCACTAGGGCACTGCGGCTCGAGGTAATATTCATCCGGAAGTTCGCCTCGAGGCTCCGCGTGGCATGGCGGACAAACTGGTTCACCTCAAACGACTCCCGACCGAAGGCCTGCACCATGCGGATCGACCCGATTCCCTCCTGGACTGTGGCGAGAAGGTCGCTCTCACGCTCCTGGATGGTCGTCGACTCCTTCCGGATCCGGTCGCCGAAGTGGCGGATCGACCAGACCACGGGAGGCAGGACAAGCAGGGAGACCACAGTCAGCTGCCAGTTCATACGGAGCATGATGACAAGAGCACTCACCAGGGTGACCACGGCGCCGAAGATCGTCGCGAATCCCCTGTTGTAGATGGTCTGGATCGACTGGGAATCGTAGGCAACGCGGAAGGATGAGTCGCTGCTGCGGCGGGCGTCGTGGAACTGCAGTGGCAGGGCATTCAGCACTGTGTAGAGCTGGGTGCGTAGGTGCAGGAGTGCCTTGAGGCCGATGCGGATAAGCAGGATGTTGGAGAAGTGATTGGTCAGTCCCGAAAGGAAGGCGATCACCCCCATCGCCACGCAGAGAGTCGCGGCTCCTCCGATGGGCGTGGTCCAACCAAGCCAGCGAGTGACCGTCTCATGGGCACTGGCAGTCCCGTGCGACGTATCGAGGATGCCATCAACGATGTATTTGAATGGCCACGGCTTGAGCAGATTCAGCCCGATTCCGAGGGACATCAGCACGACGGCGACCAGAGTCTGGCCCGAGAAGTCGCGGAAATACCGGAGGGTGCGGAAATAGATCGACATGCCTGCTTCTTCCCTACGGCAAAACCGGGGATGGGGAAAGTCCGCTCATCGGTTCAGGCAGCCTCCAATCCATTCTCCCCGAACCGGTGGACCTGCGAATCAGAGGGAAGGACGATGCCTCCCAGATCGGCGGTGGTGAGGATCGCCTGCGCATCGGTAGGTATCCCGGCCAGCAGGGCGTCACGGCGTCTGGGATCAAGTTCACCAAAAATGTCGTCGAGCAGCAGGAGAGGAGCAACCACATTGACCTTTGTCAGCAGGGCAGCAACCGCCAGTTTGAGCGCAAGTGCTATCGTGCGGCGCTGACCCTCCGAGGCGAATGATCCCGCAGGGATCCCGTCGAGTTGCAACCCAAGATCATCGCGCTGGGGACCTACGCGGGTTTGACGGAGGCGGATTTCCTCGGATCGGCTCACTTCTAGGGACTCCTTCATCGGTCGTGAAGCTCCAGGCAGGTAAGAAATCTCCAGACATTCCCCGGAGATTGCCCTGCAAGCCTCCGCAACAAGGGGTGCAAGCGCTCTCACGAGGGCGGCACGGGACTCAAGCAGGCTATCCCCGGATTCGGAGAGGAGGATATCGTAGGCCTCGATCTGCGCACGGGGCTTCCCCTCCCGCAGGAGCAGATTGCGGGATCGCAAAGCCCGTTCGTAGTTTTTGAGATTTCGGGCGTAGGAGATCGCATCCGACAGTCCATCGCCGGCAAGTTGGAGTCCCGCGCTGTCGAGCAACTTCCTTCTGCGCTCTGCAGGTCCGTTGACCAGCAGGAGATCCTCGCCACCAAACCAGACGATCCGACCCTGGGCCAGATACTCCGAGGGCTTTGCCTGCACCACACCGTCGAGCTTCAGAATCCGAGAGGGTGGCGTGCAGGTGATTGATAGCCGAGTCTCTCTCACGTATCCATCGAGGGCAAAGGAGTCACCACCGAAGCGAACCATCTCGCGGTTATCCAAGGTACGGGGGGATCGAAGCCGCAGCAGCATGCAGGCGGCCTCGAGGATGGAGGTTTTTCCCCGGGCGTTGGGACCGGTCAGGAAACTGAGCCGGGGCCCAGGCTCATATTGGAGGGACTCGAAGCAGCGGAAACTCCGCAGGGAAAGACGGGCGAGCCTACTCATCGGAATGAGGACGGGGGCCCTAGGGAGATCCCCTATTATCGTTTACCGCAGCGCCGCGAGGATTGGAGCCGGATAGACGCCGAAGGCGATAATGGCGGCACCGAGCACGGCGATTAGGAACCTCAGGGCACCGGGCACGGCGATTGGGGTCTCCTCTGCAGGTTGCAGCCAGTACATGGCACGGATGACCTTGAAATAGTAGTAGAAGCCGGCTGCTACTGTAACACAGCCCAGCACCACCAAACCGTAATGACCCTGCTTCAGGGCCACCTCAAAGATGAGCAACTTACCGATGAAGCCGGCAGTGAAGGGGATGCCGGCGAGGGAAGCGGCGGCCAAGAGCATGGCCCCCGCAAGAAGCGGGGAACGGCGACCGAGGCCGTTGAAGCGAGAGATCTCGTCTCCGCCGGTGGCCTCGGAGACAACCTGCAACACGACGAAGGAAAGCATCGTCATGGCGAGATAACCGGCGAAGTAGAACCCGATCGCCGGAACGGCCATCTTAGAATGAAGGCTCGCGACCGCCATGAGCAGGTATCCGGCATGCGCAACACTGGAGTATCCGAGCAGACGCTTCATGTTGGTCTGCGGAATGGCGGCGAAGTTTCCGAAAATCAGAGTCAACGCGGCGAGTAGAGTGATCACCGCATGGATCTGATGGGAGATCGCGGGAATCACCCAGAGAGCACCAAGAAGTCGTATCAGCACCACGAAACCTGCAGCTTTTGAAGCAACGGAGAGGTACGAGGTCACCGGCGTCGGGGCACCCTGATAGACGTCGGGAACCCAGAACTGGAAGGGGAAGGCGGAGATCTTGAAGCTCAGCGCGACAAGAATCATGCCAATACCGAAGAGAAGCGGCGTCACCGCAGCCTCGGGAAGGGCGGCAATGGCGGAGGGGAGTGCGAGGAGATTGGTCGTTCCCGTGGTACCGAAAACCCAGGAAATACCGTAAACAATAAATCCCGTGGAGAGCGCACCGAGGATCAGGAACTTCGTACCCGACTCCAAGGAAGCGGTATTCTGACGTAGGTAGGTAGCCAGAATGTAGAGGGTGATCGTGGCAAGTTCCAGCGACACAAAAATCATGATGAAGTCGACGGCGGAAACCATCCACATGAGACCCGCGCAGACGAAGATGGGAAGGATCGAAAACTCACCGAGCCCACCCCCTTCTCGCTCGGCAGGGAGTGAAATCCTCAGAGCGGGGAAGAACGAAGGAACCGTGAGCAGGAAGACGATCGTGGCGGCGAGGATTAATCGCACGAAGAAGACCGAGAGCAGATCGGAGGTGATAAAGGCCGCGGCGGGAGATCCCGCTGCCGGGGCATGTTGGGGAAGGAAGCTCAGAAGCAGAACTCCAAAAAGACCGATGGCACCGATCCAGGCGAGGCGGGCCTTGTTGGCGGAGGAGGAGTAGGACTCCACCATCAGCAGGATGATGCCGAGGACGACGACTGCGATTTCCAGATAAAGCGTGTTCACGGGTGTCGGACGATTAGT
>RFPR01000074.1 GCA_009928265.1 Pseudomonadota bacterium
TGATTCATGAAGATCCAGGCCAGGAAGGCCATGCTGAAAGGCTTCACGATCCAGTTCACGAAGAGGGTTACCACCAGCCCTTTTGGCTTCCGGGCCACTCCTTCGATGGATCCAAAGTCGATCTTCAGCATCATCGGATAGATCATCAGCCAGATCAGGATGGCGATCGGGACATTCACATGGGAATCGTGCCCGAATTCCATCCCGCTGAGGGACGTAATAGCTTTAGGAGCCACTGTTCCCAAGATCACCCCTGCAACCATGCAGAGAAGGACCCAGAGGGTCAGGTTACGCTCGAAGAAGGCCAGTCTCTTGACTGGAGTCGCAGGTGATTGATCCATGGAATGCGAGGGGTTTTAAGTTAGAGAGACTTTCCCCGCTTCAGTCCGGCTGCATAGGCCTCAAAGACGAGCCGAATCTGATCACGGACACGACGGAACTCGTTGAGGACTTCCTCCTCGGTTCCAGTCGCATGCGCCGGGTCATCAAATCCCCAGTGAAAGCGGTGAAGCTGCCCGGGGAACATCGGGCAGGCCTGATCGGCGTTTCCGCAGACGGTGATCACAGTATCAACAGGACGGTTCAGGAACTCATCCATGTGTTTGGAGTGATGAGCCGAGATATCGATATCGATTTCCTTCAGGACTTCGATGGACTTCGGGTGGACATAGCCGGCAGGCTTGGATCCTGCACTGGCGACTTCGATGAGATCGCCTGCGGCGGCCCGGAGGATGCCTTCGGCAAGGTGGCTACGGCAGGAATTACCAGTGCAGAGGATGAGGACGAGAGGTTTCATGGGAAATGTGTAGAAGGTTAAAAGTGATATGGGGTGATGACTTAGCAGCAACCGGAGCCACTGCAGCAGGAAGAGCTTTCCTGGGGCTTCGGAAGGCAGATCTCTTTGGCAAGGCAGTCGGTGTGCTTTGTCTGCAGGGCGAAGATGAGCGAGTCCTCATGAGAAGCAGCCGATTCAATCGGGAACTGGGAGATGAATCCGTCCTCATATTCGATCTCCGCATCCAG
Source organism: Pseudomonadota bacterium (assembly GCA_009928265.1). Classification (GTDB taxonomy): domain Bacteria; phylum Verrucomicrobiota; class Verrucomicrobiia; order Chthoniobacterales; family UBA6821; genus UBA6821. The sequence goes on from RFPR01000074.1 coordinate 1,024, forward strand.
ATCATCGCTACCGAGAATGGGGGCCGCCCGCTCGATGATGTCGGCCAGTTTTCCAGAGGCGAGGCGGTGATCAGTATCGTCCGCCACCCAGGTCTGGAGGCAGAGCGATGAGTTCCTGCGCGCCGTTCCTCCACAGTCGAGGAACGTCTTATCGACGCGACCGACCTCCGTGACATGGGCATGAGCCGGGATGAATCCTCCATCGGGCAGGAGAAATCGGAGTTGGTGGTCGGGATGATCCCGGAGGGTTTTTAGGAGGAGTGATGTTTTCATGGTGAGGGATTCAACAAGCGCAGCGCAGACGCGTGTTTTGGGAGGAGGCGATCAGATCGATACACCGGAAGAATTCCACGAAGCAGGGGCAGGCAATCTGGTAAAAAACCTGGAGGCCACGTTTTTCACTGGCAAGCAGCCCCGCCTTTTTCATGACGGCTAAGTGCTTTGACACCGTGGTGATGTCGCATCCCGCCGCTTCGGTCAGTTCACAGACGCACTTCTCGCCATCGAGCAACAATTCCATGAAGAGAAGCCGGGTCGGGTGGGCCATGGCTTTCACCACCGAGGAACGCCGGGAGGCCGTCGCTTTTCGGTGTGGAAGTCGGGTGCGCATACTTGGCAAATATGCCAAATAGCGGATCCAGTCAATCTCCGCTGATGATTGTCGCTTAAAAAGCGTTTTCTAGAGACCCGCCAGATAGCGCTCCGCGTCGATGGCGGCGGCACAGCCCATTCCGGCGGCGGTGATCGCCTGGCGGTAGACCGAGTCGGCGCAGTCGCCCGCGGCAAAGACACCTTGCACATTGGTTCGGCTTCCCTCGCCGAGAACAATATATCCTGCCTCTGTCATGGTGAGCTGGTTCTGGAAGATCTGGGTATTGGGTGTATGGCCTATGGCGACAAAGACGCCGGCGCAGTCGAGCGTGCTGGTCTCTCCGGTGACCGTATTCTTGAGGCGAACGCCCGTGACCTTGTCCTGGGAGACATCAAGGACCTCTTCGACGACGGAGTTCCATACCGGGGTGATCTTCTCATTGGCCAACGTCCGCTCCGCCATGATGCGGGAGGCACGCAGGGAATCCCTGCGGTGGATGAGGTAAACCTGAGAGGCGAAGCGGGTGAGGTACATGGCCTCCTCACAGGCGGAGTCACCACCGCCGATCACCACAAGAGGTTTGTTGCGGAATACGGGAAGAGCTCCGTCGCAGGTAGCACAGTAGGTGACTCCCTTGTTCTCGAGTTCATGCTCGCCAGGGGCCCCAAGGTGCTTGTGCCCGGCTCCGACGGCGACGATGACACTCTTCGTCTCGATCACCTCACCCTCTACGGTCAGCTTCAGCGGGGAGCCGGAGAAATCAACCGAATCAACACGGCTCAGGTATTGGACGCGTGTGCCGAAGCGGGTGGCCTGCTCCTGCATTTCTGTCATAAGGCCCGTTCCCTCGACGCCGTCGCGGAAGCCCGGGAAGTTTTCCACGATCGAGGTGGTGGTGAGGAGTCCTCCTGGCTGCTGGCCGGTAATGAGGAGTGGATTGAGATTGGCGCGTGCTGTGTAAATGGCGGCGGTCCATCCGGCGCAACCGGATCCGATAATGACGACGTTTTCCATGAAAGAAGGGTTCGGTTGGTTAAGAAATGAAGCGTTGGGTCGTGGAAAAATTCAGAGTGGACAATTCGCCCAACCTGCCCGCTTTGCCAAGCAAAAGCGGCGTGTCGGGGGTGCTGACTCCTCAGTGTCCTGAGGAACTCCCGTCCGGGATGGAGATACCCTCCACCGCAACCTTAATGCCCCTGCCGTGGGATTCCATGATGAAGTCACCGAGGGTCTCGATGATATCCTGATCAACGAACTGAGCCCTCTTGCCATCCAGGGTAACGTGGGAATCCCCCTTGATCGAGGAGAGAAGCTTGCGAAGGTAGGCCTTGTTGAGGAAAGAGACATCCTTGTTGAGTCGGAGCAGGTAACTGGAGCCGTGCTGTGTCAGCGAAATGGAGCGGTGGAAATTGGCTCTCAGAACGAAGAGAAGGCCGATGGCCATGCCGATGGCGATGCCGACCAACAGATCCTCCACAAGGATCGCCACGATGGTGATCACAAAGGGAAGGAACTGATTCCATCCGCGCGCGAACTGATTGAGGAACAGAGATGGCTTGGCCAGTTTGTACCCAGTCTGGAGGAGGATTGCCGCGAGGCAAGCGAGGGGAATCTGGTTGAGTTGCCTACCCAGAAAGAGCACCGCCAGCAGCAGAAAAACGCCGTGAAGGAAGCAGGAAATACGGGTGCGGCCACCGAAGTTGATGTTGGCTGAACTGCGAACAATGACCGCGGTCAGGGGAAGTCCGCCGATCAGACCGCTGAGAATGTTACCCAATCCCTGAGCCTTGAGCTCCCTGTTGGTCGGCGCGACGCGCTTGTGCGGGTCCAGCTTGTCCACGGCCTCGATGCTGAGAAGAGTTTCCAGACTCGCTACCACTGCAAGCACGACCGCCGTCTTATAGATCAAGGGGTTCCCCAGCGAAGAGAAATCAGGCAGCCGGAACTGTTGGAAAAATTCCATCGGGGATCCCAGCGGAGGGAGGGTGACGAGATGCTTCGGGTTGATGGCAAGGGCGGGAAAGAAGTCCCCGGCAAGCAGGTTGAAGAGCACACCCCAGATGACGGCCAGCAGAGGAGCGGGCACCATGCGCAGAAAGGAGTTACGCCGGATAAGCTGCGATTCCCAAGTAAAGAGGATGACCAATGCCACGATGCTGACGATGGTGGCCCCGGGGGAAATGCCGCTCAGGGACTCGAGAATCTGATGGAGGGTCGCCGAGGCCGTGTCACCCATGTACGACTCGTCTCCCTCAACCTGGGCGTCGAATCCCGTGGCGTGCGGAATCTGCTTCATGATCAGAATCAGTCCGATCGCCGAAAGCATGCCCTTGATCACCGAGGATGGAAAAAAAGCCCCGATCGTGCCTGCTCTGGCATATCCGAGAGCAAGTTGGATCACGCCGGCCAGCACGACGCTCATGAGGAATGCACCGAATCCCCCGAGAGTTTCGATGGCGCCGAAGACAATCACGGTGAGCCCGGCAGCCGGTCCCGAAACGCTCAACTGCGATCCACTGGCCCATGCGACGACAAGGCCTCCAATCATGCCGGCAATCATGCCGGAGAAAAGCGGGGCACCCGAGGCCAGGGCGATGCCCAGGCAGAGAGGCAGGGCCACCAGGAAAACCCCGATACTCGCGGGGATATCATACCTGAGATTTTCGAGATAGTTTTCGGAAACGGATTTCATGGGCCTGGTTGTTTTGACTGCATGCCGGAGTAAAGTCCCCCGAAAATGGCGGCTCTAGTCGATGAAGCGGTAGATCGCCTCGATCGGTGCGGTGTGGTCCAGCGTGATGAGCTCCTCGATGAGACCGTTTTCCAGGCCATAGACCCAGCCATGGAGGGTGGGGCCTTTGCGATGCTTCCAGGAGGTCTGGATCATGGAGGTGTGGGCCAGGTTGTTCACCTGCTCGATGATGTTGAACTGGATCATCCGACGGAACATCTGCTCGGCCGGAAGGCTCTCCAACTCGGACTGGTGGAGACGATAGATATCTTTGATGTGAAGAAGCCACTTGTTGGCGATCATCATTCCGGAATTTTCACGGCTCAGGGCTGCCTGCACACCGCCGCAGCCGTAGTGGCCGCAGACGATGATGTGCTCCACATGAAGCACCGAGATGGCGTATTGGAGCACGCTGAGACAGTTGAAGTCGGTCGTGATGACCTGGTTGGCGATGTTGCGGTGAACAAAGATCTCGCCAGGGTTGGCGTTGACCACCGTCTCGGCTGGCACGCGGCTGTCGGAACAGCCGATCCAAAGGAATTTGGGTCTCTGCTCCTTGGCCAGGGTATGGAAATACTCGGGGTCATGACTGAGGATTTCTTCGGACCAAGCCTTGTTCTCGAGCAGGAGTCGGTTGGTGAGAGCGTTGGGATCGTGGGTCATGGAAGTGAGTGAAGGATGACGGTGCGGAGGAGAAGTTTACAGAAAGCTGTTGGGCGACAAGAGAAAAGGAGGCTGCTAACCACCCAGTATCCCGTGACGCGCCTCGGCCTGACGGCAGAGTGAGGCGTAGAGACCGCCCGCCGCCAAGAGGGAGGAGTGGTTGCCCCTCTCGATAATGGATCCGCGCTCCATAACAAGGATCTGATCGGCGTGCTGCACGGTCGAGAGTCGGTGGGCGATCACGAAGCTCGTCCGGCCCGAGAGCAGGTGCCGGAGCGCTTCTTGAATCAGGCGTTCCGTGGTGTTGTCGACGCTGGCCGTCGCCTCGTCGAGGACTAGGATCGGAGGATTCTTGAGTAGAGCGCGCGCGATGGAGAGACGCTGCTTTTCGCCCACGCTGAGTTTCACGCCACGCTCACCAAGTTTGGTGTGGAGTCCCTCCGGCAATCTCCGGACAAAGGCCTCGGCGTTGGCAGCGGCGAGTACCTTCCAGAGTTCCTCCTCGGTGGCATCGGGTTTGGCGATCAGGAGGTTCTCGGCTGTGGTGCCGTTGAAGAGAAAACTTTCCTGGGTCACCATCGCCACGGAGCGCCGGAGTTCGGCGAGAGGCAGGGATCGGATCGGCAGTCCATCAAGCAGGATCTCCCCCTCGGTCAGCTCGTAGAATCTGCTGAGTAGGTTGACGAGAGTCGTCTTCCCGGCTCCGGTCGGGCCGACCAGAGCAATCATCTCGCCCGGCTGGGCATGAAGGGAAATATCGTGAAGCACTGGGTGACCTTCTTTGTAGGAGAATCCGACGCCTTGGTAGTTAACCTCCCCTTTGAGCGGGCTGATGAGCGCTCCAGTTTGGGGATCGCTCTTCCAGCCCTCTTCGAGAGGTGCATCGAGGATTGAGAAAACGCGCTCGCTGGCAGCACGGCCCGCCTGCAGGAGCTGGTTGAGCGAATGGAGGCGTCCGACCGGTTCGTAAAGGAAAGGAGCAAGCACGAGGAAGGCGACAAAGCCTCCAAGATCCATGGTGCCCGCGAGCACCTGACGCCCCCCCGCCAGCAGGATCATCATCAGTCCGAGATTACCCAGAAAACTCATTGAGGGACTGTAAAGGGCCCAATACCGCATCACCACGAGCGTGGCTTGGCGAAGTCGTTCGCTTGCGGCGTTGAAACGGGCGTGCTCCCGCTCCTCGGTTGCGTAGGTTTTGATTTGGCGGATCCCGTCGAGGTTGTCGTGAAGGAGCGAGTTGAGATCCGAGGTCGCGATCCGTGTCGCTCGGTAGCGTTTTCCTGCGGTGAGCGTGTAGGCCAGCGCCCCTGCGGCAAGGAAGGGCACCGGGGTCAGGGCCGCCAGCGTGAGTCCCCTGCTGTAATGGGCCATCAGCGCGAGGACGATCGCGATCTGCAACACGGCGACACTCCCCTGCTCGATACCGTCGATGAGCATCCGCTCCACGTTGGTAACGTCCTCGACCAAACGCGTCATGATGTCGCCGGTGGAGCGGTTGTCGAACCAGGGGAGGGGGAGCTTCTGGATACGGGCGTAGAGATCGCTCCGGAGGTCGAAAATGACACGCTGCTCAAAGTGGTTGTTGAGCAGGATGCGCAGGGCGTTGAGAAGATCGCGGGCCAGGAAGGCCGCGACCCCGGCGAGCACCAGTGGGATCAGTTTTTCGGGATGGTGCTGGCGAAGCACCACATCCACCACACGCTGGGTGACGGCGGGAAAGACAGCCACCATGACGGTTCCGGTGACCGCGCAAAGCAGGGTGCCGAGCGCGAGGAACGGATATCTTGCCGAATAGCCAAAGACTCGCAGGAAGATTCGCATGGGTTTTTATAGCAGGAGGCACAAGTTACGGCGGCTCGGTTCATCCGATTCAGGGAATCAAAGGAGTGCAGGATAAAAAACGACAGATTTTAGACCCCTCAAAAGACTGGTTAAAAATCGCCAACAGCAAGGGTTCCTGACTTCTCAGATCAAGAATCGGATACCGCATAGCCCTCGTTTTTGAAAACTTGGCACGGAGGTTGCTTTCATCCTTTTACCGCCCCTCCGGGCGATATCAACAACACAACCCATGAAGAACAAAACAACCTCCGTGCTCCGGTTGCTCGCGGCCGTCGCCTCCCTGGCGATCCTCGGCGCCGTCACTTCCACCCTCCATGCCGAGGATGCTCCTGCCGCAGCTGCGGCGGCAGCCGCTCCGGCCCCGACCCCGGTGGCGTTTGCCAACGCCCCTGCTACTGCCCAGAGTGCCTACCTCCTGGCGGCCCTCACCAATGGTGATCCGACCCCAACGAACATCGCTCCGGTTGCCGTTGCAGGTCACACGGCTTGGATGATGGTTTCGGCGGCCTTGGTGCTGCTGATGACCCTGCCCGGTCTGGCTCTCTTCTACGGCGGCTTGGTCCGTTCCAAGAATGTTCTCTCCATGCTCGCCATGTGTCTGGGAATCACCGGACTCGTTGCCATTATTTGGTGGGCCGTGGGCTACAGCCTGGTCTTTGGAACCAACTTTGCGAGCCCCTTCATCGGCGGCACCGAATACTTCTTCCTTAAGGGAATCGATTCTGCCCCCAACACCAGCTACGCCTACTGGATCCCGCAGAATGTCTTCTGCATCTTCCAGCTGACTTTCGCGATCATCACCCCGGCGCTCATCTTCGGAGCAACTGCGGAGCGCCTCAAGTTCACTGCCCTGATGGCCTTTGTCGGCCTCTGGATGTTCGTGATTTACTTCCCGCTCGCCCACATGGTCTGGGGTGCAACGGGTCTCATGAACGGCGTCTGGAACGCTGATGCCAAGATCCCTGCGATCGACTTCGCCGGCGGTACCGTGGTTCACATGTCCTCCGGTTGGAGCGCCCTCATCCTCTGCTTGCTTCTCGGAAAGCGCGTCGGACACGGCAAGGAGCCGATGCCCCCGCACAGCCTCGTGCTCACCATGATCGGCACCGGTCTCCTCTGGGTCGGCTGGTACGGATTCAATGCCGGAAGCGCCCTTGCCGCAGACAGTGTGGCAGCCAACGCCTTCCTCACGACCACGCTCGCGACCGCCGTCGCCGCATTCGTCTGGCCGCTGCTCGAGTTCATCCTCAAGGGCAAGCCCAGCGTCCTTGGCATGTGCTCGGGTGCCGTCGCCGGCCTCGTGGTCATCACACCTGCCTGCGGTTTCGTGGACTCCACGGGTGCCGTGATCATCGGCGTGGTGGCCGGTGTGGTGCCCTACTTTGCGGTCACCGTCGTGAAGCACCTCTTCAAGTATGATGACGCGCTCGACACCTTCGGCATCCATGGTGTCGGCGGTACCATCGGTGCTCTTCTGACTGGAGTGCTGGTCAATCCCGCGGTCAACGGGAACCTCGTCAGCGACGCCTATGCGGCCAAGAACGGCCTCAAGGCCGCCATCGAGGCCCACTCGCTCATCGTGGCCCAAGCCAAGGCGGCTGGTATCACTATCGCCCTTGCGGTGATTGGAACTCTTGTCATCACCTTGGTTGTGAAGCTGCTTATCGGACTCCGTCCTTCGGTCGAGGCCGAACACCAGGGGCTCGACATCACCGATCATGGTGAGGAGGGCTACACCCACTAATACAGCGGTTCAACCATTACCCATCCACACCCATGAAAAAAATCGAAGCAATCATCAAGCCCTTCAAGCTGGAGGAGGTCAAGGACGCCCTCAGCGAGCTGGGTATCGAGGGAATGACCGTCACCGAGGTCAAAGGTTTCGGCCGCCAGAAAGGGCACACCGAGATCTACCGCGGCAGCGAGTACACGGTCGACTTCCTACCCAAGATCAAGATCGAGATCGTCGTGGCCGACGGTGCCCTGGAGGGCGCGGTAGCCGCGATCGTCAAGACGGCCAAGACCGGCAAGATCGGCGACGGTAAGGTCTTCGTCCTCCCCGTGGAGAACGCGGTCCGCATCCGCACCGACGAGACCGGGGATAAAGCCGTCTAAGCGGCTGTCTAAGCCTGATCAGGACGATTTAGTCCGTCATCGAAAGGGCTTTCAAAAGCCCTCTGCGGAAGGGCGGGGACTCAGGTCCCCGCCTTTTTCCGTTTCGGAGTCCGGGACTTTTCCGGACGGGGGCCTCCCAGCAGCTCCTTCACCAGGGGGTTGGGAAACTGGCGCGCCGGCGTGATCGCGTAGAAGCTCTCGCGGATCCGCCTGATGCGGTGGAGTTCCACGAGCGTTCCCGTGCGGAGCTCGTCCCGGACCACGACCCTCGGCACAAGCGTCACCGCGTCGGCCTCGCGCGCCAGCAGTCGGAGCATCGCCATGTCGGTCACCTCCGCGACGATCTGCGGGCGCACCCCGTGCTGTTCGAGCAGCAGGTCGAAGGGTCCCCGGATGCTGCTCTCGAGTGTCGGCAGGACCATCGGCATCCCCTCCAGCGACTCCGGGAAACGGAAGCGCGCGTTCTTCCGGTGGGCGACCAGGCTCACTTCCTGCTCGTCGAGGAGGTGGCTCCGGAGATCGGTCTCGGCATCACGGGGAACAGGCAGGTTGGAGAGGACGATGTCGACCGCATGGGCCTCGAGCATCCCGAGCAGATCGCGCAGGGCCCCGGTCCGCAGGACAAGCTCCACGTCGGGCCGCGCCAGGAACGGACGCAGTAGTTCGAGCTGGAAGTTCCGGGAGAGGGTTGCCACCGCGCCGACGCGCAGGATCTGGCGCTGCTTCGGGACGCGGTGCTTGAGGGCGTCGAGCAGCTCCTCGCCGCTGCGGAAGATCGTCTCGGCGTAGTCCAGGGCGAGCCTGCCCGCCTCCGTGAGTTCGAGCCGCTTCTTCCGCCGCTCGAAGAGTTCCTGGCCGAGGCTCTCCTCGAGCTGTCCCAGCTGGATGCTCAGCGCGGAGGGGGAGATGTTCAGGTGCTCGGCCGCGCGGGTCAGGTTGCCCGTCTGGGCGATCGCGCGGAAGTAGCGGAGGTGATGGTAGTTGAGGAAGGACACGGGATGTTTGAGTTAATCAAACGATCTATTAAAAATCATCTATTGGATCAA
>RFPR01000075.1 GCA_009928265.1 Pseudomonadota bacterium
TGCGGCCGTGGCGAGATTCCGCAGCTCAAGTAGGTCGGCGGTGATCCGGAAGTTCCAATAGAACTCCTGGATCTCGTTCTGCAGATTGCGAAGGCGGGTGGCGGCGCGCTGCAGGCGCTTGTCGGTACGGACAATCCCGACGTAGTCCCACATGAGTCGGCGGATTTCATCCCAGTTGTGGTAGATGACGACCATCTCGTCGACATCGCTTACCTTCCCGGGAAGCCATTCGGGAAGCTGGACCTCGATTCCCTGCCGGTGATGGTTTCGGCACGCCTTCAACGAAGCGCGGTGAGCCATGACAAGGGCCTCAAGGAGGGAGTTGCTGGCGAGGCGGTTGGCACCGTGAAGTCCGGTGCAGGCGACCTCGCCAACCGCGTAGAGTCCCCGAAGGGAAGTCTCCCCGTTGAGGTCGGTCTTTACCCCTCCGCACTGATAGTGGGCGGCAGGGACCACGGGAATCCCCTGCTTGGTAATGTCGATGCCAAGTTCAAGGCACTTGTCATGGATCATCGGAAAACGCTCCATGAGGAAGTCTGCCGGTTTGTGGGAAATATCCAGGTAGACGCTGGGACTCCCCGTGCGCTTCATCTCCGCATCGATCGCGCGGGCCACCACGTCACGGGGGGCCAACTCCAGGCGCGGGTCGTATTTCTCCATGAACCTACGTCCCCGTGCATCGGTCAGGATCCCCCCTTCCCCGCGGACCGCCTCGGTAATCAGGAAAGATTTTGCCTTGGGGTGGTGTGGGGTGGAACTGCATGAACTCCATGTTGGCCACCGTCGCTCCGGCCCTCCATGCCATGGCCACACCGTCGCCGGTCGCGATGTCGGGATTGGTTGTATAGAGATAGACACGACCGCACCCTCCCGTGGCGAGGACCGTGACATCGGTGCGGATCGTCTCGACGGTACCGCTCGCCTCGTCCAGCACATAGAGACCCACACAAGCATCCTGCATGGCATAGCCCAGCTTTCCGGTGGTGATCAGATCGACTGCGATGCGGTTCTCGAGGACGGTGATGGAGGGATGGGCGGCGACCGCTGCCAGCAGCGTCTTTTCGATTTCCAAGCCGGTGGCGTCCTTGGCATGGAGGATGCGGCGTTTGGAATGCCCTCCCTCGCGTCCAAGATCGGGTTCACGATGACCGTCTGGAGCCGTTCTCTCGTCAAAATGCATTCCAAGCCCCACAAGCTCGGCGATCCGCTCCGGTCCTTCCGAGATGATCGTCCGAACCACCTCCTCATGGCAGAGCCCGTCCCCAGCGATCAGCGTATCCTTCACATGAAGTGCCACGGAATCCTCTGAACTTGTCACGCAGGCAATGCCACCCTGAGCCCAGGCAGTGTTGGAATCGGCCCGCGACTTCTTGGTCACGATCGCAACGGTCGCTCCGGTAGCCGCGACCTTGAGTGCGTAGGTCAGACCGGCGATCCCGCTGCCGATCACCACGTGGTCAAAAGTCTTCATCGGGCAATGGGCAGGGCTAGGTTGTCAAGAAGGCGAACACCTCCCAATTTCACGGCGACCAAGGCCCGCGCCTTGGTTTCAGAAGTGAATCTGCCGATGGGCTCCAAGGTGGTCTCCTCGACGATCGATGCATAGCTGAGGGTCGCCCCGGGAATCCGACCCAGATCACGGCGGAGTTGCCTCTCCAAAGAGGCAGGCTTGGCTCCCCCTTCCGCCTCCATCGCTGCTGCGGTGAGAGCCTGGAAGATCCTCGGGGCCATCATCCGTGCGTCGGGCGGCAGGAAGCGGTTACGGGAACTCAGGGCCAGCCCGTCCTCTTCGCGCACAATAGGATGACCGACAATCCGGATCGGGAACTTGAGATCGCGGACCATCCGACGGACGACGGCAAGTTGTTGCCAGTCCTTCTCTCCGAAGACCGCGATGTCGGGACGGATAATCTGGAAAAGCATCGCCACAACGGTGCAAACCCCATCGAAGTGACCCGGGCGCTCCGCTCCCTCGAACCGGAGCGAAAGACTCTTTTCGGAAACCGCCACAGAGAAATCGGAGGCATACATCTCGCGGATATCGGGCCGGAAGAGCAGGTCCACCCCCTCACTCCTGCAGAGTGCTTCATCGGCGCGCAGGGGCCGGGGATAGCGGGACAAATCCTCGTTCGGTCCGAACTGCGTGGGATTGACGAAGATGGAGACTGCCACGGCCCCATCCTTTCCGGCCAAACGGCGTGCCCTTCGGATCAGGGCGGCATGCCCCGCGTGCAGGGCACCCATCGTGGGGACGAAGACGACCTTGCCCAAGGTTTTTCGCCGCCACTGAGAGACGGCAGCGGTCGTGACCGCCGTAATCATGCCCCTACTACTTGGCGGGGGAGGCCGCCGGCGGAGGCGACTTGAGTAGCTGTTTCTGAATCGCGGTGGGACCGGCGGTGGCCCTGACCTGAAGGACCGAAATGAGCAGGGTGAGAGCAAAGAAGATTCCGCCCATCCAGACAGTGAACTTGGTCAGCACTGTGGTTGTCTGGGCACCGAAGAGATTGTCGGTAAGCCCTCCACCGAACGCAGCGCCGAGTCCCTCGTTCTTGGGACGTTGCATGAGGATTGCCAAGATCATCAATAGGCAAACAATCACGAGCAGGGAAATGAGAAGGGGCATCAGGAGCCACATAAGAATTACATTACAGAGTAAAAGGCTGCCTCCTGTAAAGCGGGATCCGTTGCTTGACCTTTCGGGAGCGCAAACCGCAAACTAATCCTTTCCAACCACCAAAGCATGGCACGCAATACCAAGACCTCCAAAAAATCCGCCAAAGTTCCCGCCAAAACCGTCTCCCCGGCCAAGGCCACCAAGTCCGCCAAGTCGACGGGACAGGAGGATTTCCCCGAGGTCCGCTCGTTAATCGAACTTCTCAAGAAGAACCACTTGGCCGTCCTAGAGTTCGAGAAAGGTGACCTCCGCGTTACTCTCAAAACCACGGCCGGCGCCGCCGGTGGCGGAACTTTCCTGCAAGCCCCTGTCGCCGCTTCCCCGACGCCAACTCCCCAAGCCGTCATGCCCTCGGCTGACGTCCTGGCCGCCGAGCCCCCCAAGGGGAACTACAAGGAGATCACCTCACCGATGGTCGGCACATTCTATTCCTCCCCCTCGCCCGAGACCCCGGCATTTATTGAGGCCGGCAAGTCGGTCAATCCCGACACCGTGGTTTGCATCATCGAGGCGATGAAGGTCATGAACGAGATCAAGGCGGAGATCTCCGGCAAGGTCGTCGAGGTGGTTGCCGAGAATGGCAAGCCCGTCCAGTTCGGTCAGGTCCTTTTCCGGGTCAGCTAAGGCATCCCGGAACTCCAAGACCACCGGACCCATGTTTAAGAAAGTCCTCATCGCCAACCGCGGCGAGATCGCACTTCGCATCATCCGCGCCTGCAAAGAGCTCGGTATCGGCACCGTCGCCGTCTATTCCGAGCCCGACATCGATTCCCTGCACGTCCAACTGGCCGACGAGGCCGTCTGCATCGGTCCCGCCGCAGGCAGTGAAAGCTACCTCAAGATCGACCGCATCCTAAGCGCGGCTGAGATCACCGACGTCGATGCGATCCATCCCGGCTACGGCTTCCTTGCCGAGAACGCCCACTTCGCCGAGGTCTGCGCCTCGGCCAATATCGCCTTCGTGGGGCCCTCCCCCGAATCGATCCGCCTCATGGGCGACAAAAACAGTGCCCGTGACTGCGCCAAGAAGGCTGGCGTTCCCATCTCTCCCGGAAGCGACGGCGTTGTGCAGGACGAGAAGGAGGCCATCAATGTCGCACGCAAAATCGGCTACCCCGTCATGATCAAGGCTGTCGCGGGAGGCGGCGGACGCGGCATGCGCATGGCCCATAACGAGGGAAGCCTCGTCCAGGGATTCCATAGCGCCCGAATGGAAGCCGACAAGGCCTTCGGCAATCCCGATGTCTACATCGAGAAGCTGATCGTTAACCCCCACCATATCGAGTTTCAGGTCTTCGGCGACAAGCACGGCAACATCGTCCACCTAGGCGAACGCGACTGCTCCCTGCAGCGCCGCAACCAAAAGATCCTCGAGGAGTGCCCTTCACCGCTTGTGACGGAGGATCTCCGCAAGCGCATGGGCGAGGCCTCGGTCAACCTCTGCAAGACCGTCGGCTATTACAATGCCGGCACCATCGAGTATCTCGTCGATGACGATCTGAACTTCTACTTCATGGAGATGAACACCCGTATCCAGGTAGAGCATCCCGTGACCGAGGAGGTCTACGGCGTCGATCTCGTCAAACAGCAGCTCATGGTGGCCGCGGGACAACCACTCACTGATCATCTTCGGAACGCCAAACCCCGGCTCCACTCCATCGAGTGTCGTATTAACGCCGAGGATCCCGAGCGCAACTTCATGCCCTGCCCAGGCAAGATCGAGGCCTACTACGCCCCGGGTGGCCGCGGCATCCGCATCGACTCCCACGCCTACGCCGGATACCCCATCCCTCCGAACTACGACTCCATGATCTCCAAGATGATCGCCACCGCCTCCACACGGGAGGCCGCGATCAGCCGCATGGAGCGTGCCCTCGGCGAGTATCAGGTCATCGGCATCAAGACCACAATTCCGCTCCACCGGGCCATCATGCAGAACGCCGATTTCCGCAATGGACACTACAGCACCGGGTTTCTCGAAAAATTCCTGAAAGACGGTGTTCCCGTCGTAAAGGACTAGCGGCTCGTACTCAGTCCACTGGGAAACAGGCGATAGTCAATCCCTGGCACCTGACACCATGAAGCCGATCGCTGACTGCCGTCTCTACGGGATCCTCGACACGGGATATGTCTCGCCGGAGCGCATGGCTGACATGGCACGCTCCCTGATTGCGGGCGGGATCGATATCCTTCAACTACGTGCCAAGAAGGAGACGCCCGAGGCTATCCTTTCCATGGCCCGCGGGATCGCAACCCTCTGCCGGGAAGCCGAAGTTCCCTTCATCCTCAACGACTACCCCTCACTTGTCCGTGAGGCTGGAGCCGACGGTGCCCATGTCGGGCAGGACGATATGTCAGTTCAGGAAGCACGGAAACTCGCAGGTCCCGGTGCACTGGTCGGAAAATCGACCCATTCGCTGCAACAGGCACTCGCTACGGCTACCGAGTCGCCCGACTACATCGGCTTCGGGCCGCTTTTCGCCACTCCTACCAAGCCTGATTACCAACCGATCGGAATGGCGGAGATCTCCGAAGTCCATGCCCGTGTTTCCCTGCCGGTCTTCTGCATCGGGGGGATCAAGGAGTCCAACCTGAACGAAGTGATCCATGCCGGGGCCTTCCGCGTCGTGATCGTTTCCGACCTCCTGAAGGCTGACGATCCGTCCGCTCGGACTGCAGCCTGCAAGGTTCTACTCAGGACCTGACCCAGTGCATCAGGAGGAAACGATCCTCAGCTTTCTTCTGGGCATTCAGAAGGAGTACGGAAGCGCCATTCCCTTCCACAGATTCATGGCGGAGGCCCTACACCACCACCGTTTTGGTTACTACGGGGCACACATTACCGACGTTGGGGCACGCGGCGATTTCTCGACCTCCGCAACGCTCTCTACCAGGCTCGGATCCGCCATCGCTTCTTGGGCCCTTGCGCGCGCAGGGGAGCGTGGCTGGAAGCGACTCCCCCTCGTCGAGATCGGAGCAGGAAGCGGGGAACTCGCGCGCACGATCCTACGGCAACTCGGATGGTTCCGGCGATTGCATGCCGATTACGTGATCGTCGAGAGTTCCCCCGTCCTACGCACGCGCCAGAAGCGTCTGCTTGGTCGTCTCCGAGTGAGGTGGCATGACTCCGTGGAGTTAGCCTTGGAGGCACTCGGGGGCCGGGCACTGATTTTCAGCAATGAACTGGTCGACGCCTTCCCATGCAGACTCTTTGAAAAGACGCCAGAAGGATGGAGGGAACTTGGCGTGACCCTTTCACCGGAAGGAGGACTCTCGGAGTGTTTGATGGAAAGCCACCCGGGTGATCCGTGGTTCTCAACACTGGGCCCTTTGCCAACGGGACAGCGAGTGGAACGGCATGATTCCTACCGCTTATGGTTAACTTCCTGGGCGTCTTCCTGGCGCGAAGGATCCCTGCTCACGATTGATTACGGCGACCTTGCCCAAGACCTTTATGCAAAAAGCCCCGCTGGATCACTCAGAGGCTATTGGAAACACCATCGCCTCACGGGTCGCGAGGTGTACGCACGTTTCGGAAAACAGGATCTAACCGCAGATGTTAACTTCAGCGACCTCATGGAATGGGGCAACCAACTGGGATGGGAAAACAGACGCCTCAACACACAACGGGAATTCCTTCAAAACTGGACTCCCCACCCGAAATCAGAAGAGAGGGACTCGATTCTTGATTCACCCGAGGGCGCCGGAGCGGCCTTCAAGGTCTTGGAACAACAACCCCGGAAGCAACTATTGTGAGGATGGGCTAAGTGGTGTGGAGCCTGCCTGCTGAGCTCCACTGAAGGCAAGAGGCAGGGTTACCTGCGGCAGATCCTTGAGCGTGAAGGTAATCAGCGCGCCGTATTGGTTCTGCCCTGCCTGCGTGGATGTCCCCTGATTGGAGCGAACTTCGGCACCGAACGAAACGATCCAACTGGAGAGATCCCTGTGGATCATGTAGCGCTGGTAGATAAGCGAACTGGCACTGCTGTATGACGAGGAAGAGTTTCCGGGCGTGTTGTAGATTTCCTGGGCACTCACGGACCAGTGATCGTTCACTTTCCAGAAAGCCCCGAAGGGATACTGGTTATCACTTGCCGCCCCGCCGTAATTGTTGATGTAACGGGTTCCGAAGTTGAAAGAGAAGTTTCTGACAGGCATCACGACAAAGTCGGTGTTCAACTCCGTGAACCCATCGGTTCCGATCGGCACCTGCGAACCGACTAGGAAATTGCACCAGCTCACCGGGGCAAATGTCATTCTGTTGTTGAGGTTAGAGAGCGGACCGTTCTGATATGGGTTAATCCCGTTCACATCAATGAAGGTGTCGAGGAAAAACCAGTCATAGGTGTCCCCGTCCCGACGCGTCTGAAGACGATTGCGGGTGCCCATTCGCCAGATGGCCCAAGTATCGATCGAATCGATTGCGCCGAACTGAGGAAAATCAAGCGGTTCAAGCTGGGTTGAGCTGGGTTGGTATCCGGAACGGGTCGTCTGATTGGGGCTGTTGGGCAAGAGGCGGTCGAACTGCAGCACTTGGTTGACGTTCGCCCCGCCCGAATAAACGTAGGAGAGATTGCTGTAGGGCTGAAACACATGCCTTAATCCGTCCAACCCCAACCAGCGGGACTGCAATCCCTCGAAGCTCCGGGAAATCTTGAACGAGTTTTCCAACCCGGCATTGAAGATGGGCCGCACCACATTGCCGGTCGTAACCATGGTATTCGTCGAATTGGTAGTATAAGCAAACGGCGAGATAACCCCATTTGAGTTCTGGTAACTCCCTCCCTGACTGTAGAAGGTTCCGCGTATGCCGATCTTGGGAATCGTGGAGAGCCAGCCGAACAAATTGACGGGGGCGCTCAGTTGGTGAAAGGTGTCGAAACGAGTGGCCCCGTAATTGATGTTCTGGGGAGCAGTGGATGATCCGATCGGGGCATTTGTTGAGAATGTGCGGTTCAGTTGGCCCAGTGCTGTCGTGCCGTCGTAGTAAACGGGCAGCCCTAACAAAGGCTCCTGTTTGAAGTCGATAGCCGCCTCAGGCTTGCGCTGAGTGGTCTCTTGAAAATTGTTCATCTGCCAGCGAGTCAGCAGCGACGCCGAATAGAAATCCCCGAGTTTGGTTAGGGTAACATTATTGTCGGGTTGGGGGTTAAACTGATTCTCCACCGGATAAAACGACTGCATGAAGTTGACATCACTGAGCTTCGTGATGTCGAAGCTGATGTAGGTCTCGTCGGAGAGATACATCTTTCCCTGATATCCAATCCGGTAACGACTGCTATCAGTCGTAGCGGGGAACGCAGTTTTAAATGCCGTGGGATCGGTGTCGTTGGCGTAGTAGGAGATGAATTTTCCCCAACTACGGTTGTTCTTACCGAACTGAATATTGGCGTCGAATCCAACCGCGTAGCCATGCAGTGTCCGGTAATCCTGTCGGAAAGTTGCCAGAAAATTATCCCCGGTCCCGAGGGGAAAGGTGTAGGCCGAGAGAAGGTATCCTCCCCAGTTAGAGTCATAACCAGGGGAAAACTGCAGTCCCTGACTACGAAGGTTTCCGTAGGCGTAAGGCAGCCAGAAGACGGGGATTTTACCAACATAAAGGGTCGAATTGAGCATCACCACCCGATCACCGGGGTAGAGGCGGATCGTCCGAGCATGAACATGCCAGTCGGGCATTGAGGAATCGGACGTGGTGATATCCGATTCCCTGAGCGAGAACTGCCTGGTTCCAAAGCCCTTCGCTGAGAGAGAACTGAATTTCAGTGGCCCATGACTGCCGTCGAACTCGAGTGCACGGACCTGCTTGGTCTCCAGATTGTAGAAGGCCCTCTGTCCGCTGAATAGGTTCTCCCCGGAATAGATACGGACGTTGCCAAGAAGCAGCACGTCGCGGGTGTCGGGATTGTACTCGGCATGGTCAGCATAGATTGCCAAGTCCCCGTAGCGGATCTGGACATTATTGTCGGCGACTGCCGTTCCGTTCTCAAACCGCGTGTCCCCATCTGCAGTAATCTCGACCGGTTTGTCCGCAAAGTTGCCGAACTGGGCACGGAGGGGTACCCCGGCGGTCAGCAGTAGAGCGGAAATCAGGAGAAAACGACGCATTTAGGGAAATCTAAGGCTATGGGGTGATAAACCTGTTCAAAAGAGAAAAATACCCCGCAAGACAATCCGACAGGAGTCGTTATCCCTAGGGAAATCTACTTGCCCAAATGGCGGATATCCTCGGCCATGACTGCAAAAACCACATCTTCGGCCATATTGGCCGCATGATCCCCAATCCGTTCAAGACAACGGCTTATCAGGATCAGATTAAGATAGATCGGGAGATTGGCCGAGTCGTCCTGCATCCGGTTCACCATCTTATCGGCAAGTTCCCTGTTAAGTCTGTCGAGTTCCTTGTCGCGAGCCTTCAGTTCCACGGCAAGGGGAGCATTGCGCTCGGCAAAGGCCCTCACGGCGTCATCGAGCATTGAAAGGGCGAGACGGGCCGGTTCATCAAGTAGATGAATCTCGGGGATTTCGGGGTGCTCGTTGATCTTGCGGGCACGACGGGCGATATTTACCGCCTGATCGGCGACGCGCTCCACGTTGGCGCCGATCTTGATGGAAGCGACCACCTCCCGGAGATCCGAAGCAACCGGCTGGAAACGGCTCATCACCTCAATCCCTTCCCGGTCTATCTGCATCTCCAGCATGTCGATTTCCTGGTCCTCCGCGATCACGTCGTTACACCAAGCATCATCACGCTCCATCAGTCCGCGCAGGGAATTGCGCAGGTTACGTTGGGCAAGACTAGACATCGTCAGCAGATCCCCCCTCAGCTGATTGAGGGCGGACGTAAAGGTCGTTAGCGTGTGGGGACGGGCGGGTTCCTGGTGCATGGCGGGGGTCGGGATCAACCGAAGCGGCCGGTGATGTATTCCTCGGTCTGTTTCTTGGCGGGATTGGTG
>RFPR01000076.1 GCA_009928265.1 Pseudomonadota bacterium
CCTGTCGTTGCTCCGCCACAGCAGGGTCAGCCCACACCATGAACCTCCCAACTTTTCCCTCAGCGATTCCACTAGCTGTTCTTCTCTTCATTGTCCTCGTGAGCCCGTCCAGGGGTCAAGATACCTCAGTTACACCGGCCCAGCAGACGACAGCTCCAGCCACCGAAAATGTCTCGATGCAGTTTCCTCATGCATCGGTTCTAGACATCCTCTCCTTCTACGAAAAGCTGACCGGGAAGCGGATCATCCGGGACTCCAACCTCCAGGGACCCGAGATCTCCATCATGGTGACCGATCAGATCCCTCGTGGTGAGGCGGTCTCGCTCATCGAAAGCTCCCTGCTGCTCAATGGATACACCTTCGTCCCGGTCGACTCGAAGACCGTCAAGATTCTCGGCCCCAGCCGTCCTCCCCGTAGCGAAGGCCTGCCCCTCTACCGTGAGGAATCCCAGCTACCCGCCGATGGAGACAAGATCGTCAGCTTCTACAAACCGCTGAAGTTCCTCTCCCCTCAGGAAGCCATCTCGATCCTGCAAGGCGTGGTGCAGTTGAATGCCTACGGATCGCTTGTTGCTATCCCCAACACCTCTGCACTGGTGATCACCGACAAGACACCGATCATCCGCAAGGCTCTCGCCCTTCTCGAAGTTGTTGATCATGAGCCAAGTCAGATCATCACGGAATTTATTCCCCTCCAGCGGGCCAATGCAGAAAAAGTCGTGGAGACACTCGGTCAGATGTTCGGAAGCGTAGGCTCGGGCGGAGGCGGCGCCCCACCACCGCAGGGACAAGGCCAGCAAGGAGCAGTTGTTTCCGGTGGGGGGGAGGCACACCTCCTGAGCGGCAAGGCTCAATTCATCGCTGACAAGAGAACAAACCGGCTCCTGGTCGTGGTCAGGGCCGAGAACTACAAATACCTCCGCGAACTCATCGCAAAGCTGGACCAACCGGTTGAGTCGGACCAACCACTGGTACGCCCCCTGAATTATCTCCCCGTCTCGGATGTCTTCCCGGTGCTGGTGGATCTCCTCAAGGGGAAGGATGACGCAACAAATTCTGCCACCGCCTCTCAAACGACCCAGCAAACCCAGCAGCAGCAGAACCAGAATCAGTCAGGATCCACGACAACCCAGTCCCAAACAGGAACCATTGCGAACTCCCCCGACAAACTCTCCGAAGTAGCCAAGGACAATCCACCGCAGTCAGCACGCGTCGGCTCCACTAGCATTGTAGCAGACCCCGGCGCCAACAGCATCATCATCTACGGCCCCCCTGAGTCGAAGACCAAGGCCGGACAGATCATCAATCTTCTAGATCAACGACCAAAACAGGTCTATCTGGCCGCCGTGATCGGCCAACTCCAGCTCACCGAGGGAATCGACTACGGCGCCACTTGGTTTGCCAATATCAACACTGGAGGCAGTAACAACCTGATCGGGGCAGCCGTTAACAACTCGTTTGCCAACTCGCTCAACAGCCTTGTGGCCAATGGCCTCTCCAATGCGATCAGCAGTTTTCCGGCCTCCCTGACTGGACTCACCGTCTACGGAACCGTCGCCCAAGGCATCAGCACCTACGCCCGTTTCCTTGAAACCACCGGAAAGTTCCGCACCCTCTCGCGACCGGTTGTCTACACCAGCAACAACAAGAAAGCCACGATCTTCAATGGCCAGAATGTCCCGATCCCAGGCACCAGCACCTACAATACTGTGGGCGCCGTTGGAACAAATTCCCTCAACAATGTCACCTCCACGGTCCAGTACCAGCCCGTCGTCCTAAAACTCGAGATCATACCTCTTATTAACTCTGACAAGGAGGTCAACCTTATCATCGCCCAGCACAACGACAAACTCGGGGATTACGTGAATGTGGGAGGCAATCAGGTTCCGAATATCCTCACACAAGAACTCACCACCACGGTGCGCGTCCCTAATGGATCGACCATTGTTCTGGGAGGACTCATCACGGATGACAAGACGGTCGATGAACAGGGCATCCCCTTTCTGAATCGGATCCCGATCGTCGGAGCCCTTGCCGGAGGACGCTCCAACAAGGTTAGGAAGCGCAGCGAACTCGTGATCATGATCCAGCCGATCGTAGTCGACTCCAACGACGTCATGGAAAAGGCCAGCCGTGCTGAGGGAGGGGAATCTGATCTTGGACGTCGTGCGGAGGCCCTCAAAAACAAACTCACGCCGACTCCTACTCCAGTTCAGAAAAAGCCCTGGTTCAAAAAGGTGTTCGAACCCAAGAAGCTTGAGAATTTCTAAAGATCCTCAAACTCGATGAGCGTTCCAGATCCCATGCCGTCTGGAGCGGGAAGTGATCTCTTCACTCTGCTCCTGCGTGCGGCAACTTTGGCAGGCTGCCAAGAAGAGGCTCCAATCAAGGAAGCGATGACCCGGGCGGCTTTTGCCCAGCAGTCCCTTGTCGCCGCGGTCCTCACTACGGGACTTGTTCCCGAAAACGATTTCCTTTCCACCCTCGCCCGGCAACTCGATCTCCCCTGGCGGAACGAGGATGAAATCAGCACCCCTGAAAACCTCCGCCAACTGTTTCCTGCACGACTAGCCCTGGGATTCCAGATCCTCCCGGAGGTATTCCCTGATAAAGATGGGAAAGATGGTGAAGCGGAAAAACTCCGTATTCTTATCTGGGATCCCTTTGACCATGCCGCCTGGCAGGCCCTCGCACACCATCACACAGGGCCCGTGGAGCTGGTGATGACCACACGCCGCCGCCTGATTGAGGCGGTGAAGGCTGCCTATGGAGTTGGCGCTGAAACCTTTGAGGAACTGCTTGAGGGACGCGACGAGGAGATTCAGACACAGCGTGAAGAGGTGAATGTCCTCGATGACGAGGATCCCGAGGCATCGGTCATGAAATTCGTGAACCAAATCCTGCGCGAGGGTCTGCAGCAGGGTGCCACTGATATCCATTTCGAGCCTCTCGGCCATGATCTGCGCATCCGCTACCGGATCGACGGGGTTCTGCATGAGGCACCGGTTCCGCCGAAAATCAGGCTCCTACAGGACTCGGTTACATCCCGCCTGAAAATCATGGCCTCGCTCGACATCGCCGAGCGCCGCCTCCCCCAGGACGGCCGCATCGCCCTTGAACACAAAGGCCGCCCGATCGACGTGCGTGTAGCGACGATTCCGTGCGTCCACGGGGAGAACGTGAGCCTCCGACTCCTCGGAGCAGAGCGTTTTGACTTTGCCCGCCTGGGACTGGAACCCTCGGTCGAAAAGACCATCCGTTCACTGATAGCCATGCCCAATGGCATCGTCCTCGTCACCGGTCCGACGGGATGCGGCAAGAGCACTTCTCTCTACACTTTTCTCAGTTCGCTGAACGTGACTGAACGGCGTATCGTGACGATCGAGGATCCTGTTGAACACAAAATCGACGGCGTTATCCAGATCGCTGTGAAGCCCGAGATCGATCTGACCTTCGCCAATGCGCTCCGCAGCATCTTACGTGGCGATCCCAATGTCGTGATGATCGGTGAGATGCGTGACCGGGAGACCGTGGAGATCGCCATCCGTGCGGCCCAGACGGGTCACCTTGTCTTTAGCACGCTTCACACCAATGATGCCGTTGGGGGTATCACGCGACTTCTCGACATGGGGGTCGAACCCTTCCTTGTGGGATCCTCCGTGCGCGCCTTTCTGGCCCAGCGGCTTGTGCGCAAACTCTGTCCACACTGCTCCAAACCAAGCGAGATGACACGTCAGGAACTCGAGGCGATCGGGTTTCCAATGGAACTCGCAGAGGGCCTTCGCCAACCCGCCGGCTGCCAGCACTGCCGCCAGAGCGGCTATGCAGGACGACTCGCCATCATGGAGATTTGTCTCATGACCCCAATCCTTCAGGATTTCATCCAAAGGCGTGCCACCGGCACGGAGCTTGCTGAACAGGCAGCGCGCGATGGCATGATGCCCCTTCGACGTGACGGGTGGCGGAAAGCCTCGATGGGCCTCACCTCAGTTGAGGAAGTCCTGCGCGTCACGGCCAGTGACCTCGCCGTTGTAGATGAATAGATTGGGAGCTAGAAGATGGGAGATCGGGGTGCTTACCCCCCTATTACTTTTTCCCGATCACCCATCAAGGGGCGATAGTCTCGACGTAGGAGAACTTGCCATCCTTCACCTGCAGGATAACGGCTGGTTTGTTCGGATTGCGGTGGGCGTCGAGGGTGATCTTTCCAGTAACGCCGTCAAAGTCCTTGGTGGCCGCAAGCGCGGCGGTGACCTTGGCGGGATCGGTCGTGCCGGCGCGCTTCATGGCATCGGCGAGGAGCTTGAGCGAATCGTAACCGAGGGCGACCATCGCATCGGGATCGGTGTTGTATTTCGCACGATAGGCCTTCACAAACTCAACCACCTTTGGGTTGGTGCTCTGGTTGGAAAAGTGATTGGAGAAATAGCACCCCTCCACGGCGGGGCCTCCAACGGCTACGAGCTCAGGAGAATCCCACCCGTCGCCACCGATGAAGGGAACCGTAATGCCGAGTTGGCGCGCCTGGCGGATGATGAGAGGGGCCTCGGTGTAGTAAGCGGGCAGGAAGATGATATCGGGGGTGTCAGCCTTCACGGCTGTGAGTTGGGCACTAAAGTCCTTGTCGCCGCCGCTGTAGCTCTGCTGGCCCGTGATCACTCCCCCCTCCTTCAAAAACTCCTCCTTGAAGCTCTTGGCGAGACCGAGACTGTAGTCCTTGGAAACATCAGTGAGGACGGCTGCCTTCTTCGCGCCGAGCTTGCGGGCAAACTTCGCGCAAACCGTACCCTGAAAGGGATCGATGAAACAGACGCGAAAGATGTGGTCGCCCGCCTCGGTGACCTTCTCGTTGGTGGAGGCCGGGGTGATCATCGGAATCCCGCTTCGCTGGGCGATCGGGGCGGCCTCGAGCGACCTACCCGAGGCGACCTCGCCGATCAGGGCGACAACCTTGTTGCGGGTAATGAGTTCACGGACCGCCGTGGAGGTCTCGCCAGGCTTGGACTGGTTGTCCTTGGTGATGAGTCGGAGCGGTTGGCCGAATACTCCTCCGGCGGCATTGACCTCATCCAGGGCAAGACGCACCCCGTTGTCGGTGCTCTGGCCGAAGGTGGCTTGGGCGCCGGTCAGCGATCCGAACTGACCCACAGGAATACCGACTTCCTGCTTCTTGGAGCAGGAGGCGAGGACGAACAAAAACGGAATAAGGAGGACAGTGCGGCGGATCATGTCGCGAGTATTCCCGCACTCAACAAGCTCTGCAAGCCCACCCTATCCTACCACAGGCTTTACTTGGACCAATCAAGAGCGCCCTTCCTGATCGCGTAAAGATATCCCGCAAAGAGGATGGCCGTGAAAGTCGCCAGCACGCCGAGGATTTCGACCCCGTATTGCTGAAGATACTCGCGGTAGACGACGGACCAAGGGTAGAGGAAGACAATTTCGATATCGAAGAGGATGAAGAGCATCGCCACCAGATAGAACTTCACGCTGAAACGCGGCTGGGGGCCGGGTTCGGGCAGCATGCCGCACTCGTAGGGAACGTTCTTTACGCCTGTGGCGCGACCGACTCGGCCAAGCAAAAGACTACCGACCCAAGTGGTCAGAGCGAATCCGACTCCTGAAACGATATGAATCAGAAGCGAGGCGTAAGGAGCAAGGGAGTGGTCCATGAAGAAATTCGGAACGGTTAAGGGCTAAGGATTCCTGATCCTTGACGAAAAACCCGCGGGATGGAAAGCCGATTATCAGAAAGGCAGAGGACTCTGCCGATCCTCAAACTACTTCTTCTTGGCAGCTTTGGCCGCAGGCTTCTTGGCGGGTGCCTTTTTGACAACGACCTTGGCAACCTTCTTCACTGCGGCCTTCTTGGCAGGGGCGGCTTTCGGAGCTTTAGGAGCTTTGCCCACAGGTGCCTTAGCTGCAGTCTTACTAACCGCAGGCTTTTTGGCAGGGGCGGGTTTCTTCTCAGCAGGTGCAGAAACGGGCGTCGGTGGCACGAAAGGTTCCTCCGGAGCGATCGCATTGGCGAGGGAAGCGAGGCCCTTGTACTTCTTGCCGTTCTTCTTAACCATGTTCCGCGAAACAAGATGCTGGAGCTTCTCGTAAGCTCGGAGGCGGAGCATCTCCTCGCCACCGCTGGCGGCGTTCCTCTTCTTGAGTCGGTCGTAAACGACGTCGAAGAGCTGTTTGAACTCGAAAGAAGCCCCCTTTTTCATCAGGACGGAAACAAGTTCCTCGGTGACCAGATCGGGGAGTCTGCGGGAGAAGGCGCTTTTACGTTGCATGGCAATTCAGCCTTTCTATCTAGCAATTGACTGATCTTTTGTCACATAAAAAATATCACCCCCCTGATAATGAGTCACTTATGGGATGATTAATGAGGATGTTACAAAACTCATTCAGTCGCACCGTACCCATGGATTGACTTCAGAAAACCGGACACCCATTCTGTTTCCATCGCTCCCATCCCCCGGGGATCGTCTGACGATGAAAACCATCCTTTTTGTCTGTACCGGGAATGTCTGCCGCAGCCCCATGGCGGAGGGACTCTTTCGTCATGCCCTCAATGAGCTT
This sequence comes from Pseudomonadota bacterium, assembly GCA_009928265.1. Lineage (GTDB taxonomy): Bacteria > Verrucomicrobiota > Verrucomicrobiia > Chthoniobacterales > UBA6821 > UBA6821. The sequence continues at coordinate 6,577 of RFPR01000076.1, forward strand.
GGAAGGGATCAAAAAATGATCACCGTTCTCTCGGCAGGAGTAAGCGCCACCAAGGGGTCCAAAGCGAGCCAACCTGCATTGGAAGCGTTGTCTGAATTAGGGATCCAGTTCGGATCCTTCCGCAGCCAACCTGTCACCGAGGAACTTTTGGAGCGCTGTACCCATGTCTTCACGATGACCCGGGACCATCAGCGGATTTTGGACCTCCTCTATCCCGAGCATTCCGCAAAGGTCCGCCTGCTGGGAGACTTCACCGCAAGGGGTGGGGATATTCCCGACCCCATCGGCCAGGGACTACCGATTTACCGGAAATGCCGCGATGTCATCAAAAGCGCGCTGGATCATCTGCTCGATTTTGTGGATCAATCTACCTCTTCACTTTTCGCCATGGCCTACGACAACAACCCCGCCCTCACCTCCACTGATCCCGAAATCGCTTCCGCCATCGCCGGCGAAGCCCACCGCCAACTCGAGCACATCGAGCTGATCGCTTCGGAAAATTACACCAGCCGCGCGGTGATGGAGGCCCAGGGATCGTGCCTCACCAACAAATACGCCGAGGGCTATCCGGGACGACGCTGGTACGGCGGCTGCGAGCATGCCGACATGGTCGAGATCCTCGCTATCGAGCGCGCTAAGAAGCTCTTTGGCGCCGAACACGCCAACGTCCAGCCCCACAGCGGCAGCCAGGCCAATATGGCCGTCTACTTCAGCGTTCTCCAGCCCGGCGACGCGATCCTCACCATGGACCTCGCCCACGGAGGCCACCTGACCCACGGGCACAAGGCGAACTTCTCAGGTAAGCTCTATCAGGTCACCCACTATGGCGTGACCCAGGCCGACGGTCGCATCGACTACGATGCCCTGGCCAAGCAAGCCCTCGAGGTGAAGCCCCGCATGATCACAGCAGGTGCCTCCGCTTACCCTCGTGAGATCGATTTCAAGAGGCTGCGCGAGATCGCCGACTCCGTCGGTGCTTACCTCTTCGTGGACATGGCCCACATTGCGGGCCTCGTGGCAGGAGGAGCTCACCCCAGCCCCGTTCCCTACGCCGACTTCGTCACCACCACCACGCACAAGAGCCTCCGCGGCCCCCGCTCAGGCCTCATCCTGTGCAAGGAACAGTATGCGAAGAAAATCGATGGTCAGGTCTTCCCTGGTGTCCAGGGCGGACCGCTCATGCACGTGATCGCGGCTAAGGCGGTCTGTTTCCACGAGGCACTGCAGCCCGAATTCAAGGACTACGCCAAACAGATCGTACTCAACGCAAAGGCCCTCGCCGCGCGCCTATCCGTTCTCGGCTACACGATCAGCTCCGGAGGCACCGACAACCATGTCCTGCTAGTCGACCTGCGCTCACGCGGCATCAACGGCCTGGAGGCTCAGGAGGCGCTGGATAAGGCGGCCATCACCGTCAACAAGAACGCCATCCCCTTCGACACCGAGCCGATCTCCAAGACAGGCGGCATCCGCCTCGGCACTCCAGCCATGACCACGCGCGGCCTTAAGGAAGAGGATATGATGCAGGTCGCCGACTTCATCCACGCGGGCCTTGAAGCCCGCAACGACGAGGCTGCCCTTGCCAAGCTCCATACCGAGGTAACGAAGTTCACGGCTAGGTTCCCTCTGCCCTGAATCACAGCCGCAGGCTGGAAGTCTAACTTGTGAGCCACATTCACCTGATCAGGACAAGGACTTCTTTCCGGCTCCTAAGCTTTTAGCCTTCAGCCTTTTCCCAATGACCACTCCGTCCGTCAACCCACTCCGCGAGGGCATTGCCAACCGCCTCGCTCCCGAGCCATGCACACTCGTCATCTTCGGAGCAACCGGAGACCTGACACACCGCAAGCTCATCCCCGCGCTCTACAACCTGGCAGCCGAGGGCGCACTTCCCCCCTCAGTCTCGATCATCGGGTTTGCGCGGAGGGAGAAGACCTCGGAGCAGTTCCGCACGGAGCTTGAAGAAGCCGCGCGTAAGTTCTCACGCACGCCACTCGACGAGCAACTCTGGAAGAGCTTCGCCTCCTCGGTGCATTACCATCGGAGTCCTTTTGACGACGCCGAGGGCTACCGGACTCTGGCGGCCGAGATGAACCGCCTCGACAAGGAACGCGGCACTGCGGGAAACCGCCTCTACTACCTTGCCGTCGCCCCCGACCAGTTCCCCGTGATCCTCGACCACCTCAAGGCGAGCGGACTCAACCGCGCTGCCGAGGGAAGCTGGGCCCGGGTCATTGTGGAGAAACCGTTCGGTAAGGATCTCAAGACCGCCCGCGCTCTCAACGGCCTGGTCAACGAAGTCTTCGAGGAGCGCGATACTTACCGCATCGACCATTACTTGGGCAAGGAGACCGCCCAGAATATCATGGTGATGCGCTTTGCCAATTCGATCTTCGAGTCGCTCTGGGATTCTGGCCATGTAGCCCATGTCCAGATCACCGCCGCCGAACCCCTGGGCGTCGAGGGACGCGCCGGTTACTACGATACCTCGGGCGCAATGCGCGACATGGTCCAGAACCACTTGCTGCAGCTCCTCACCCTGACCGCCATGGAGCCCCCCACAAGCCTTGGTGCCGACGCCGTGCGCGACGAGAAGGTGAAGGTCCTCCGCTCCCTGCGCCCACTGCGAGGTGACGACGTCTTCAGCCACGTGGTTCGCGCCCAATATGCGCCCGGGCTCATCAACGGCCAACCCGTTCCCGGATACCGGGAGGCCGACGGCGTCCCCAAGGATTCCGTCACCGAGACCTACGTCGCCCTCCAGGTGAATATCGACAATTGGCGCTGGGCTGGCGTTCCCTTCTTCATTCGCACCGCCAAGCGCATGCCCAAGGGTGGTACCGAAATCGCCGTCACGTTCAAGAGCGTCCCGCGAGTTCTCTTCAACAGTACCGGCGAGGGCCTCGACGAGAATGTGCTCGTCATCCGCATCCAACCCGACGAGGGTGTCTCCCTTCGCATGAGTGCGAAGCTCCCGGGCTCCAGCCTCCGGATCGAACCGGTCAAGATGGACTTCCACTACGG
>RFPR01000077.1 GCA_009928265.1 Pseudomonadota bacterium
AACCCCTCTGGCAATGCACGGTTGCGTCTATGACGCAATCAGGAGGTTTTTAGGCTGAAGGCTGAAGGCCATTAGGAGGCAAGCGCAGGAAGCGGCGGCTAAGATTAAGAAACTTCAGTCTTCAGTCGCTTGTCAGTGATGCACGACTTCCGTTTTGGGTGAGGGTAGGGGTTTGGCCGGACCTCCGGAGCCGCGGGGAGGCGTTTCCGCCTTGGGGAGATTCCCCCCGTCATCCCCGGGATCCTTTTCATGGGGATCGTAGAAATGATCAAGGGCGATGAAGAGGGCCTTGGAGTGGCGTGCAAAGAGCAGATTGAAGAGGACGATGGGTGTGAGCACCGCGGCAAGCAGGATGCCGATCGGGGGATGCAGGGTGAACTCGAGAGCCAGATAGATCAGGATGCCGAGGATGCTTCCGGCGCCGTAGTTGATCATCCAGACCGAGGCGAGGAAGTACCCCGGCTCCCGTTCGTAGGGGTAGCCGCATCGGGGGCAGCCATCGAGGGGAGTGAACCAGTCGCGAAGACTGCGTGTCCGTGCCACGGGCGTGAAGATCGGGGTCTTCCCGCAGACCGGGCAGCGCAGAAGCATCGCGCGGCCGAGGTAGCGGAGGAATTTCCGCATCCCCTCTTCAGTCCCGTGGTCGCTCACTGGGAAGATCCTCGTTAGAGCTTGTTTCAGCGGGTCCAGCGCCCGTTGCTGTTGCCCAGCTTCGGATGCCATCCCGGCTCATCGCTCCCGGAGTAGTCGGTGGTGCCGACAGCGCCGATCATCGGCTGGCCGATGGCCCGCTTCCAGAGCGCGCTCATGCTCTCACCGGTGTGACATCCCCAGCTCTTGATGAAAGCGCGCGGGGTGAAAATGCCGCGGTTGATAAGGCCGATTTCCTTCTCGTGGAGCCAGACTTTCGATCCGCTGTCGACCTCGTTGCTGTAGTCGAACATGAAACAGGCCCTGTTGGAATGACCGTAATACTCGAGGTTGGCGATTTTGCAGGTCGCGCGCGGGTGCTGTGAAGTCCCGCCGTTCAGGTAGTCGAGGAGCTGTTTCTGGGTGCTGAAGTAGACGAGGTTCACCTTGTACTTCTCCTGGACGGAGCGGATGTTGGTGATTAGATCCTGTTTCTCCTGACGCGCGCCGCGGCGGACATATCCCGGCTTGTAGACCATCCAGGTCACCAGGGCGTCGTCACCGTGGCGTTCCCGAAGTTCTCCGAGCCTGATCCGCGCCGCACGGACAAAGTTCGCCCACCAGTGGTCGTGGGGCACCTTCTTGAATCTTTCCCACTCGATGAGCGAGGGGCCTCCCGAGATCACGATATACTCGCGTGAAGCGCTTTCCTGGGCTTTCAGGAGCGGTGTTGCCAGAGCGGCAAGGATAAGCAAGGGAATCAGGCGCTTCATTGGATCAGCGGACTCAGGACTCTTTCACAGCCACGACGCACTCGATCTCCACGTCGAATGCGCCCGGCAATTGAGCCCCCACGGTGGCACGGGCTGGTGGATGGTCCCCAGGAAAGTACTCTGCGTAGACGGCGTTCATCGCTTGGAAATTCTCCGTACTGAGATCGCGCAGGTAGACGCGGCAGGAGACGGTGTCGGTAAGAGACACTCCCGCCCCCTCTACGATGCGTCGGATGTTTTCAAGAACGAGTCTCGTCTGCTCTGCGATGGTTCCCCGTTCGATTTTACCTGTGGCTGGATCCCACGGCGTCATCCCAGAAACGAAAAGAAGGCCGGAGGAGCGGACGGCCAAGGAGTAGGGACCAAGGGCTGGAGGGCAGTCAGGAATCGAGCGGAAGGTCGTCTTCATCGATGGAAGTTAGAATGAAGAGCGGATAATGAAGAAGGCAAAACAGGTGCGGTAAACCGGGTGGAGCCGTCAGTTGGTCAACTTTTGAGAGTGTTTCACCCTTTCCTCCGTGCGCGAGGTCTTGCGCGGTTTTTTTGGTGCAGGAGAGGCTTCCTCAGAGCGCTTTGCGGAGGCGGGGACGACGGTGAAATTAGTGAACTTGAGCACTTTTGGCTTCCGAGGGGTGGCAGGCTTTTTGGTCTTTGGAGCGGCAGCAGCCTTGCGGAGTGCCTCGAGATCCTCGGGGCGCAGCTCGCGATAGCTTCCCGGTTTTACTCCTCTCAGGGTGAGCGGGCCGATGCGCACACGGACAAGACGTTGCACCTTGAAGCCGAGTTGACCCAGCATGACGCGAATCTGGCGCTTGAGTCCCTGATGAAGGATGACCGCGATCTTTGTGGGGCCAAGAGTTCGAACCGACTGCACCCTCGCCACGGAGCCCTCGATCCAGGTTCCCTTGAGCAGGGCGGCGGCATCTTTGGATCCAAAGGGGCGGTCGACGACGACCTCGTATTCCTTCTCGATCCCTTTGGAGGGGTGCATCAACTCCTGGGCCATCGCCCCGTCGTTCGTGAGCAGAAGCAATCCCTCACTCTCTCGGTCGAGGCGTCCGACATGGAAAAGATGACCGCAGTCGGAGGGGAGTAGGTCGAAGATGGTCCGCTCCGCGTGCCGGTCGCCACGGGTGGTTGTGTAGCCTGCGGGCTTGTTCAGCAGGATGGTGCGAGCAGCAATGGTGTGGACGGAGCGACCATGGACCCTCACATCGTCACCATCCGAAATCCGGGTGGCCAGGTCGCGGACATAGGAACCGTTTACAGAGACACTGCCCCTCAGGATGAGCTCTTCGCAGGAACGTCGGGAGCCGAGGCCCGCTGCAGCCAGAAAACGATTCAGGCGCATGCCCGTTGCGTCGGACGTGCGCCTGGCGGCTCGGAGACCAGTGGATGGTTTCCCGGATTTGGGATTTCCGGCGATCGGCTTAATCCTCCGGCTTGGTCTTGGGCAGTCCGATCACGCGCTGACCGGGCTTGAATTGACCGCGTTTCTTCAGAAGCTCGACGCGCTCGAAGCGCTTCAGCACACTACGCTTGGCGGCGATGGTGCTGGTTCCTTTAAGGCTGGGATGCTGACTCATGGGGCGTGGAATATGTTCTTTTCAGAGAGGAATGGCAACCGAAATCGGCTCAAGCCCAGCAAGTCTAGACAAGGCCCAGTTTCATCCGTCCTGCTTCACTGATCATGCTTTGGTTCCAAGGTGGATCCCAGACCAGCTCTACCTCCGCCTCGTCGACCCCTTCAAGGGTGAGGATTTTGCCACGTGCGTCCGCGGCGATGGTCGGTCCCATGCCGCAACCAGGTGCGGTGAGGGTCATCTTGACGTGGGCCTTGGTGCCCCCGCCATCCGGATGGAGGATCTGGCATTCGTAGATGAGCCCGAGATCGACGACATTCACGGGGATTTCGGGGTCAAAAACGGTCTTGAGTTGGTTCCAGACCGCTTCTTCCAGTGATCCCTCGACGGCGGTTTTCGGTGCCGGGGTAACGGCTGCCAGTCCTAGGGCGTCGGCATCCTTTTCGTCGATGCGGGCAAGACCGCCGGGGGTCGCCACGGTGTAGGTGCCGCCCAGGGACTGGGTGACCATGACTTTGGTGCCGGCCGGCAGTTGAAGAGGATTGCCGCTCGGGATCTGGATCGCGTCTGTGTCGCGCTTGAGGACGATTTCTTGGTTGGCGTGCATTGAGGTATCCATAACCTAGGACTCCTAAGGCTTCTTTAGAAGATTGATTTTCACTTTGCTTGCCGGCGTGATCTGATCGACCAGAGTGGGACCTACGGGAGTGGCGTTTGCGGCAGGTATGGCGGCCGCCGGATCAAGGGCTGATTTGAGGGCATCCTCGACGAGTTGGGCGCAGTGGATCTTCATGGGGGGGAGGGGGCCGAGGGGTGAGGAAAGTTGCTCTCCTGACATGGCGAGGGCCTCTCCGGCAGTTTTTCCCAGGATCATCTCCGTCGCAATGCTGGCCACGGCGATAGCCGTCTGGCATCCGAAGGTTTGGAAGGTGGCGCGGTCGATGACCTTGCGGCCGTTCTCTTCCTTAAACTTCACCCACATTCTAAGCATGTCTCCACAGTCGCTTCGGCCGACGGTGCCAATGGCGTCCGCACCCTCCATTTCGCCTAGGTTTTTCGGATTCTTGGCAGCTTCCTCCACCGCCTTGGTCTGTTCTTCGCTCATGGCTATGTGGCAGTTATGCTTTGGGTCAGGCGGCTTCGGTCGTATAGCGGGGAAGCGAGGGGTCGGCCAACTCTGCATAGGAGTCGATGCCTCCCTTGAGTCCTTTGACGTTGGTGAAGCCGTGGCCGGCAAAATAGGCGGCTGCGTCGAGAACCCGAGCTCCTGTGTGATCGACCAGCACAAGCAATGTCTCCTTGGACCAGTTCATCGCCTCCTGCATCAGTTCCTGGGTCATGAGGCGACTGCCGGGAATCGCCACGGCCTCAAATTCCTCGCGGGTCCGGATATCGAGCACCCGGACAGCCTCATCCCTGAGCTTTGCCTGAAGATCGGCAGGCGAGATCTGAAGAGCCTCATCCTTGATATGGCCGTCCTTGATCTCGCCAAGGACCGCATCCGGATCGAGTCCGCCGTTACGGGCGCAGATCTGGGCAAGCGTCTCGGAGGGGGAGAAGCCGCAACTGCTGCAGCCTCCGATGTGGTGAAGTTGGAATAGGGTACGACGCGCACCGGGAAAAACCCCGAGAAGTTCCTCCATAGACAGATCGGGGTGCGCGTCAGTTGTCATCATGAGATGAGTATTGTGAGCCATTCCGAATGGAAAATCCATCAGGGATCTCCACGCCTCTGCGTCTCTGCGGGAGAGCTTTGGGTGGGGCCTCAATTTATCGGCTCGCGATATGGGGAGAGAGCCATCTAGGGTTTTGCCCGCATGACTATTCAGAAACCTAGGCCAGCAAGGGCCATGTATGAGGGGCGATGGATTTTTGCTGTTCTGATCGTTGCAAATATTCTTTCTGAAACCCGGTTGCTCCACTCTTTCATACCCGTAATTCTTTCGGCTGGGTTGCTCCTTTTTTGCCTCTGGTTCTTCCGTGATCCAGAGCGGAATCCTCCCACGGATCCTTCTCTTGTGGTCTCTCCGGCCGATGGGACGGTGACCCTCGTCGACGAGGTGGAGGAGGAGCAGTTCTTCAAGCGCCGGATGAAGCGTGTCTCGATCTTCCTCTCGGTCTTTGACGTTCATGTGAACCGGACCCCGATCGCCGGGGATGTGCTCTTCACAGAGGGACGCGGGGGTCTCTACCTCGATGCCCGCAAGCCGGAGGCCTCGGCCCTGAACGAAAGCCTCTTCTGGGCCTTCGGCCACAAGGACCGAATGGAAAGAGCCGTCGGTGTGAAGCTCGTCACCGGTGCCATCGCCCGCCGCATTGTCCCTTGGGCACAACTTGGGGAACAGATGGAACGCGGCGAGCGCTTTGCCATGATCCGCTTCGGTTCGCGCACTGATCTCTTTCTTCCGCTCGATGCCGAGGTGATCGTTTCCGTCGGTCAGAAGGTCAAGGGATGCGAGACCGCAATCGCCCGGATGACTAGCTAGCCCGAGTTGCCATCTTCTATTTCCCAGCTCCCATGAACCGCGAACCGAAGATTTATCTCCTGCCGAATATGATGACGGCGGGAAATCTGTTCTGCGGGTTTGCCGCGGTTCTTAAGATCATCGAGGGGGCGCTTCTTAACAATGCGGGTGAGTCCGCGATCCACTCCTACCATACGGCGCTCGCCTTCATCCTCGGCGCCTGCGTCTTTGACCTGCTCGACGGCCGTGTGGCGCGTCTTGGTGGATTTGAAAGTCCCTTCGGCAGGGAGTTTGACTCACTGGCGGACGTCGTCTCTTTCGGGCTCGCGCCTGCCCTGCTGGTCTACCAGATCGTGCTCAAGGACTTTCACAAGACCGGCTGGGCTGTTGCCTTCATCTATCTGCTCTGTGGGTCCCTGCGGCTTGCGCGCTTCAACTGCATCGCCGCCGTTGAGACTGATCCTGCGGCTGCCAAGGAACACTCCAAGGAATTCCTCGGCTTCCCCATCCCGGCAGCCGCTGGTCTCATCGCCTCCCTGACACTCTTCATGCTCTGGCTGGATGAGGGAGAGAGGACGATTGGACGCTGGAAGTTCGCTCTGCCAGTGCTTCTGCTGTTCCTCTCCTTCATGATGTTCAGCAAGGTGCGATATCCCAGCTTCAAGGGGCTTGGTTGGCGCACACAGCGCTCCCTGCCGAAGTTCCTGCTCATCATCGTGGTGCTTGCCTTTGCGGGGCTGAACTACGAGTGGATGCCGGCCGTGCTCTTTGTGCTGTTCCTGGTTTACGGATTCATCCGCCCCCTGATTTCGCGCTCTTGGCGCAAGGAAATCGAGGATGAGGAGGATCACGAACAGGAGCGCTAGCAGGTGATGAATCTTCCCAACAAACTCACCGTGGGACGCCTCGTCCTGACGGTTTTCTTTGTCGGCTTCCTCTCGACGAGCACCCACTGGGGCGATGTGGCTGCGCTGACTCTCTTCATTATCGCCTCGCTGACCGATTGGCTTGACGGCTATTTGGCGCGGAAGCTCAACCAAATGACCAATTTCGGCAAGCTGATGGACCCTCTCGCCGACAAGGTTCTCGTCGCCTCGGCGCTGGTCTGCTTGATCCCGCTTCGGGCCCTCCCTGCCTGGGTGGTCATTGTGATCATCACGCGCGAATTCCTGATCACGGGACTGCGCCAAATCGCCGCCAGTCAGGGAGTGATCCTGCCTGCCGATCCGCTCGGGAAGCACAAGACCGCCTGGCAACTCATTACCATCCTCTTTTACCTCATCCTGCTCGCCGCCGGGGATTGCTTCGGAGACGAGTCGCGCTGGCTGAAGTTCCTCTGGGTGCAGGTCGGCCCTTGGCTGATTGGCATCACGGTGGTCCTGACGATCTACTCCGGCCTCGCCTATCTCTGGAAGAACAGGAGTCTGCTCCGCTGATTCGGACTCTTTTCACGGAGAAGGCGTTTGCCTTTGACTGCCTGAGGCCGCTAGCCTCGAAGGCTCTTTTCAACCCTCTTACACCGAATTTATGAGTACCAAGCAAAGCGACATCGGCCTCATCGGCCTCGCCGTCATGGGCGAGAACCTCGTCCTCAACATGGAGAGCAAGGGCTTCTCCGTCAGTGTCTACAACCGCACCGCGGCCGTGACCGAGAAGTTTGCCGAGAGCCGCGCCAAGGGGAAGAACATCCTCCCGACCAAGTCGCTTGAGGAGTTTGTTTCCTCCCTTGCCCGTCCCCGCAAGGCCATGATCATGGTGAAGGCCGGCGGCCCCGTGGACGCCGTGATCGAGCAGCTCATTCCCCTGCTGGAGCAGGGTGACATCATCATCGACGGCGGCAACAGCCTCTGGACAGACACCCAGCGCCGTGAAAAATATCTCAAGGAAAAGGGCCTCCACTATGTCGGCTCCGGAGTCTCCGGCGGCGAGGAGGGTGCACTCAAGGGCCCCTCGATCATGCCCGGCGGCTCCAAGGAGTCGTGGGAGGCGCTCGGCCCCATCTTCCGTAAGATCGCCGCGATTGTGGAGGGCGAGCCCTGCTGCCGTCACATGGGTCCCGACGGCGCCGGACACTACGTCAAGATGGTCCACAACGGCATCGAGTACGGCGACATGCAGCTCATCTGCGAGGCCTATGCGATCCTGAAGGCCGGCATCAATCCGAGCGCCGAGGAGTTCCACGAGATCTTTGCCGAGTGGAACAAGGGCGAGCTCAACAGCTACCTCATCGACATCACCGAGCAGATCTTCAGCAAGAAGGACGAGGAGACCGGTAAGCCTCTCGTCGACATCATCCTCGATAAGGCCGGCCAGAAGGGCACGGGCAAGTGGACCGTGGGCAACGCCGTCGAGCACGGCATCGTCCTCTCCACCGTTAACGCAGCCGTCGAGGCCCGCATCCTTTCCTCGATGAAGGCCAAGCGCGTCGCCGCCAGTTCCATCCTGCCTGCCTGGCAGGCGCCCGCCTTCACCGGCGACCGGAAGCAGTTCATCAACGACGTTCGCGACGCCCTCTACGCCAGCAAGATCGTCAGCTACGCCCAGGGACTCGACCTGCTCGGAGCCGCCAGCAAGTTCTACGACTGGAATCTGAACTTCGGAGACATTGCCACGATCTGGCGCGGCGGCTGCATCATCCGTGCGGCCTTCCTCAACCGCATTAAGGAGGCCTACGAGGCTAATCCCTCGCTCGAGAACCTCATGCTCGCCCCCTTCTTCACCGATGCCTTCGCCCGGGCTCAGGCCGGATGGCGCCGCGCCATCTGCGCCGCCGTCGAGAGCGGGGTGGCGGCTCCCGCCTTCACGGCGAGCCTCGGTTACTACGACAGCTACCGCAGTGCCCGCCTCCCGGCGAATCTCCTGCAGGCCCAGCGCGACTTCTTTGGTGCCCACACCTACGAGCGCACCGACAAGCCCGAGGGAGAGTTTTTCCATACCAACTGGACCGGTCACGGCGGGTCGACGGCCTCGACCACCTACAACGCCTGAGACAGTCCCCGATCCCTTCGGGGGGTTAGGTTCAGGATTCCTCAAAGGGGTCGGCGAAAGCCGGCCCCTTTCTCTTTACCTCGGTCCTTTTGATCGGGGTGTTTGCCCTTGCCCGATGATCCTCCTGCCGTAGGGTTAGATGTTAATGGCTTTTAGTCGTCCAGTACTCCTGTGGGGAATGCTCCTGCTGACCGCTACGGTCAGGGCTGAGACCTCCACCCTGCAAAAGGTAAAATCGTTCTTCGGAAGCGACTCCGGTGCGATGTCCTCCGCCGATTTCGAGCGGATGGCCATGCAGATCAGGGAGAAGGCGATCCAGCAGACCCGTCCCCCCACCGTTAGCGTCCCGACCTCCACTTCCGTTGTCGGTTTTGGGAAATACCCGTGGCACCGCAACATCATGACCACCGTGTTCTGGATCGGCGAGCGTCCTACGGCCCGTAATCCTGTCCCCAATAATCGCAGCGCCTGGGATGCCAACTGGGCGAGGAACTACGGCGGCTATGATAATCCCGACCCTCACTACCGCGATTCCCGGACCTATGCACCGCGCGGCTTTGTGCCCCGTCAGAACCCATTCTACATCGCTCTTCCTTACTGCGATGTCTCCCATGGAAACACCAAGTCCGAGGTCAAAAGCGTGGTGCCCTGGTACCGCGACTGCTTTGAGCGACCCGGAAAGTCCATTCTGAAGGGCCGTTGGATCGCCATTCACCATGGCGGACGGACCGCCTTTGCCCAGTGGGAGGATTGCGGCCCCTTCCGCACCGATCACTGGCAGTATGTTTTCGGTAACGGCAGTGTCCGTCCCCGTCCTAACCTGAACCGAGGTGCGGGGCTCGACATCTCCCCGGCCGTGCGCGACTACCTCGGCATGGGCAAGAACGACCTCTGCGACTGGAAGTTCGTGGAAGCTGGCAGTGTTCCCGATGGGCCCTGGAAATATTATGGCGACAACAACACTTTCGTCCTCATGCGCAAGGGGATAAATCTCTTGCAGCGCGACCGCAACAATGCCCGCGGCAGTCGCTCCTCGACCACCTACACGACCCATCCGAGCAGCAGTTCGGTGCCGCTTTCTGGATCCACGACGGGCGTGCGCGTCAGCCCACCCTTTGGTTCCACGGAATA
>RFPR01000078.1 GCA_009928265.1 Pseudomonadota bacterium
ATCCCTGCGCTGTCTGGTTGTCCCAGTGTCAGGGCTCCGCTTCCTGCCTTTACGAGAAGGGAATCGACATGACCGTGATAGCACCCCTCGAATTTCACGATTCGGTCGCGTTCTGTGAATCCGCGGGCGAGTCGGATCGCTCCAAGAACGGCTTCCGTTCCCGAATTGGTCATTCGGACCTTCTCCACTGAGGGGACCATCCGGCAGATGGTCTCTGCCATTTCGACTTCCAAAGGGTTGGGAATTCCAAAGCTCGTACCGTGTTTCGCCGTTTCGGTCACGGCATCGAGGACGACCTGAGGCGCGTGGCCTAGGATGGCAGGCCCCCAGGTGCCGACAAAGTCGACATACTCACGGCCATCAACATCCCAGATTTTGCAGCCTTTGGCCCTGTTGACGAAAAAGGGTTCCCCTCCGACTCCCCGAAAGGCACGGACTGGTGAATTCACTCCTCCCACCAGACGCTTCTGAGCACGTTGCCAGAGGGTTTCGGAAACGGAACCTGTCTTGTAATGGCTCATTTACTCAATTCGAGCATCCGTCGGACTGATTTCTCGGCACGGACACGGAGAGTCTCTTCCATCGTGATCTCGGGTCGGAGGTCGCGAAGGCAGAGATAGAGTTTCTCCAACGTATTACGCTTCATGTAGCGGCACTCGGCACAGGCGCAGGTGTCGGTGGGACCAGAAATGAAGACTTTGTCCGGGCACTCACGGCGGAGGCGGTGAAGCATTCCATCCTCGGTGACGATGACGAATGCCTTGGCCGGGGAACTTTTGCAGTAGGAGACCATCTTTTCGGTCGAGCAAACCTCGTCGGCCAGCAGGCGCACGGCCTGCGGGCACTCGGGATGGGCGACGACGAGGGCGTCGGGATGATCTGCCTTGGCCCGCTCGATACTGTCGCGCGTGTACTCCATGTGGACGTAGCAGGATCCCTGCCAGAGATCCATCGGACGGCCGGTTTGCTCGGTGACCCAAGACCCCAGGTTCTGGTCGGGAACAAAGAGGATCGGGCGGTCCTTGGGCGCAGCCTCGACGATTTTCACCGCGTTTCCGCTAGTGCAAATGACGTCGGCCAAAGCCTTCACTCCGGCACTGCAGTTGATGTAGGCGATGACGAAATAGTTCTTCGCTGTGTGTTTATTCAGAAAGGCTTCCAGTTTATCGGCCGGGCAAGAATCCGATAGGGAGCATCCGGCGTCGAGGTCGGGGATGACGACAGTCTTGCCGGGATTGAGAATCTTGGCGGTCTCACCCATGAAGTGGACACCGCAGAAGACGATCACATCGGCATCGGTCTCAGCAGCACGTTGGCTCAATCCCAGGGAATCGCCAACATGGTCGGCGAGATCTTGGATCTCTTTGATCTGGTAGTTATGCGCGAGGATAACGGCATTCCGCTCCTTCTTGAATCGAAGGATCTCGGCTACCAGATCAGTGGAGTTTGAACTGCTCACAGGGATAAAGGGGATGCAAGGGATGGAGATCAGCTAGGAGTGTCTCCACATCCCGTATGATCCCCTTGATCCCTGTGAAAGGATGCAGCTCGTTACTTCGCCTCGTTGATGAGTTGGCGCAGGATGAAGGGGAGGATGCCGCCGTGGCGGTAGTAATCGACCTCGATCGGGGTGTCGATGCGTACCTTGACCGTGACATCCTGCGAGGAGCCATCCTTGCGGGTGATACGGAGGTTGACGTCCTGACGGGGCTTGAGATCCGCGCCGAGTCCGGTGATGTCGTAGGTCTCGGTACCGTCGAGTCCGAGCGTCTGGGCGCTTGTTCCCTCGTGGAACTGCAGCGGAAGAACGCCCATACCGACAAGGTTGGAGCGGTGGATGCGCTCGTAGCTGGCGGCGATGACAGCCTTCACCCCAAGGAGTCGGGTGCCCTTGGCAGCCCAGTCACGGCTTGATCCGGTGCCGTATTCCTGTCCGGCGAGGATGACAAGAGGAGTCTTCTCCGTGGCATATTTTTGGGCCGCATCGAAGATGCTCATCCGCTCGCCATCGGGTTGGTGAAGTGTCTCTCCGCCTTCCACGCCTGGAAGCATCAGGTTCTTGATGCGGACATTGGCGAAGGTGCCGCGGGTCATGATGCGGTCGTTGCCGCGGCGGCTGCCGTAGCTGTTGAAGTCATCCTTGGTGACGCCGTGCTCGCTGAGGAAGCGTCCGGCGGGAGACTTCTCCTTGATCGCGCCGGCTGGGGAGATGTGGTCGGTGGTCACCGAGTCGCCGAAGATGCCAAGGGCGCGTGCACCGCTGATCGGGGCGATCGTGCCGGCTTCCATGCCGAAGTTCTCGAAGAACGGGGGCTCCTGGATATAGGTGCTCTTGCCGTCCCACTCGTAGATGGATCCGGTCGGGGCCTTGATCTCGTTCCACTTTGGGTTCTGTCCGGCAAAGTCGCCGTAGAGGGTGGCGAACATCTCGGGCGTGAGGGCGCTGCGGAGGGTGTCGCGGATCTCGGTAAGGTTGGGCCAGATGTCCTTCAGGAAGACGGGCTTGCCGTCTTTACCGGTACCGATTGCCTCGGTGCCGAAGTCGATGTCGACGCGTCCTGCGAGGGCGAAGGCGACGACGAGTGGTGGGGACATCAGGAAGTTGGCCTTGATGTTCTGGTGGATGCGGGCCTCGAAGTTACGGTTGCCGGAGAGGACCGCTGCTGCGACGAGATCATTGTCTGTGATCGCCTTCTCGACCTCGGGGTTGAGCGGACCGGAGTTGCCGATGCAGGTGGTGCAGCCGTAGCCGACGGTCTGGAAGCCGAGTTTGTCGAGGTAGGGCTGGAGGCCTGTCTTCTCGAGGTATGCGGTGACGACTCGCGAGCCGGGGGCGAGCGAGGTCTTCACGGTCGGATCCATGACGAGTCCCGCCTCGACGGCCTTCTTCGCAAGCAGTCCGGCTGCAAGCATGACGCTGGGGTTGCTGGTGTTGGTGCAGCTGGTGATGGCGGCAATGAGGACACTGCCGTTGCGAATCGTGCTTTTGCCCCCGCGCTCCCCGTGGTAAGGGGACTCGGGCATGGAGGAGACGGCATCCGCGGTGGGGCGGTCGCTGATCATCTCCTGCTCGTCGGCAGGGATGGTTGGATTACGGCGGGCGACAAGCGCTTCCGTGGAAAGACTGCCGCCGTCCTTGCCGTAGCCGCCCTCGGCGACTGGCTTGGTGAGCAGTCCCTGGAAGAGGGGCTTGAGCTGTGGGAGATCGATGCGGTCTTGGGGACGCTTCGGACCGGCGACGGCTGGAACAACCGTGGAGAGATCAAGGTCGAGGTCAACGCTGTAATCGATCTCGCCCTTGCGGGGCATCCCGAACATTCCCTGAGCCTTGAAGTAATTCTCGAAGGCACTGCACTCATCTTCGGTGCGTCCGGTGGCACGAAGGAAGGCGACTGACTCACTGTCGACCGGGAAGATGCCGAGCGTGGCGCCGTATTCGGGAGCCATGTTGGCGATGGTGGCGCGGTCGGGGAGGGGAAGCGACTCGGCGCCCTCGCCGTAGAACTCGACGAACTTGCCGACAACCTTGGCAGCGCGGAGCATCTGGGTGATGCGCAGGGCGAGGTCGGTGGCGGTAACACCCTCGGAAAGCTTGCCGGTTAGGTTCACGCCGACGACCTCGGGGGTCAGGAAGGTAACAGGCTGGCCGAGCATGCCGGCCTCGGCCTCGATTCCGCCCACGCCCCAACCGACGACGCCAAGGCCGTTGATCATAGTCGTATGGGAGTCAGTGCCTACAAGGCTGTCAGGGTAATAGACACCGCCGGAGTGGAGGACGCCGCGGGCCAGGTACTCAAGGTTGACCTGGTGGACGATGCCGATGCCTGGAGGAACTACACCGAACGTCTCGAATGCTTGCTGTCCCCACTTGAGGAATTCGTAGCGTTCGCGGTTGCGCTTGAACTCCATGTCGAGATTCAGCTTCATCGCGTCGGCCCAGCCGTAGTAATCGACCTGGACGGAGTGGTCGACGACGAGATCGACGGGAACGAGGGGCTCGATGATGCCTGGCTTGCCGCCGAGGCGAGCAACGGCGCTGCGCATGGCGGCGAGATCGACAAGAAGCGGTACGCCGGTAAAGTCTTGGAGAACGATACGTGCGACCACAAAGGGGATTTCCTCGGGAGCGGGGGACTTGGCGTTCCAAGAGGCGAGGGCCTTCACATCCTTCTCATGCACCTTGCGACCATCACAGTTACGGAGCACCGACTCGAGCACCACACGTATTGAGTAAGGGAGACGGGAAATCTTGCCGATACCCTGCTCCTCAAGCGCGGGGAGCGAGTGGTAGGTGCCGGTCTTGCCCTTGACGGGCTCGAAGGAACGTATGGTTTTGAACGGGTCGTTGCTCATCGGGAATCAGGATTAGGTGATAGGTGAACTGGAAAACGGATTACTTCAGCTCGGACAGTTTTGCCTGGATGGCTTCAAAATTCGGGAGCTGCTTCGGATCGTCACTGGACTCGGCGTATTGGATGACGCCGGAACGGTCGATCAGGAAAGCGGAGCGCTTTGGCACGCCACCCATGCCGAGTCCGATCTGCGGCAGGAAGCTCTCGTAGGCTATGCCGTAGGCCTTGGCGACGGCATGCTCATAATCGCTCAGAAGGGTGACCGTGATTCCTTCCTTCTGGGCCCATGCCTGCTGGGCAAAGGGATTGTCACCGCTGATTGCGTAGACTGCACAGTCAAGATTTTCATAGGAACCAATGCCTTTGCTGATCTCGCAAAGCTCGGTCGTGCAGACGCCGGTGAAAGCCATCGGAACGAAAAGCAGGAGGATATTCTTCTTACCGACCTCAGCTGAGAGGTTGATCTGCTTTGGGCCCTCGGCGGTGGCGGTGGAGAGGGTGAAGTCGGGGGCTTTGGTTCCAATGGAGAGCATATGTGTTAGTGTTAGGGGTGATCAGGAATGTGAAATTTAACGGTTTGTGGCGGGTGAGGGAAGAATGGAGGTGGAGGAAGGTGCCGAGGATGCAGCAGGATTTGTGCCAGTAGAGGGAGAGGTCTCAGGGGAAGTCGAGGGTGACGGGGGAGCGCTTGGGCTTGGTGTGGGCGTTGGCCATGGCTTCTCAAGGGAGCTCCATTCATACCATTCGGCTGTTTCAGTGCCGCCGAGTTCCTTCCAGAGGGCGTGGCAACGGCTTGCCCAGTGGGCGTAATTTGGAACAGAGAAGGGTTTATCGGCCGTGCCCGGAAATACGAGATAAGCTACCTCGGGGCGGCTCACAGGTCGCCTGTCGGCACCCGAAGCCGGGTCGATGGCCCTGCAGAGTCGCAGGGAGGCCTCCCCAATCTTGGAACCGGGCCCCATGTCCCCGAGAATGGCGGGGACGGCATAATCGCCGAT
Organism: Pseudomonadota bacterium; assembly: GCA_009928265.1. GTDB lineage: Bacteria > Verrucomicrobiota > Verrucomicrobiia > Chthoniobacterales > UBA6821 > UBA6821. The sequence goes on from RFPR01000078.1 coordinate 5,351, forward strand.
GCCTGGTTGAGCGGAGGATTTTCCGACCATGAAGGAGGGAAGCACGATGAAGGGATCCGCCGCTCCGACAAGGAAATCCCAGCGTTTGAGTTCCTCGGTAGTAGCCTTGAGATAGTCGAGTTCCTTGATCAGTGAGGCCTTGTTCTCGGGAGTAAGGGAGCCATTTCCCAATTCAGCGCTTAACAAGGCGAAACGCGATTCCGTCTCCCGGAGGCAGGGGTTGGGATGATTGCCGGACTTGAGCCATCGATAGTTGGTCTGAGGCTGGAACGTTGCCGACAGGCGGTCTATTGTCAGGTTACGGTCACCATCGGAGCCGTCCGTATTGACGTTCATGATCGCCTGCACGAACAACACCCGGCGGCCGTTTTCGGGATGCTTCAAATCCAGGATGGTCTGGCAGTCGAAGAGGGAGTCGCGGTAGGGGAGTTTCTGCAACTGGGCCAGGTTAGCCCGAAGCGAACGCTCCTTGCGCTCTAGCAGTCCGGCGAAATCAGGTGACGGGGCGACTCCTTCTAGGAGTAGGGGAAGGCTAGGCAGGAGAATTCCGAGTTCCGGCGTTGCAGCGAGAACCTCCTGGCTGTTGGTTGCGGCGATAGGCCAGCGGACATGCAGCGTGATGTCCGCACCGTAGGAGTTTGTTTCCGGGATCGTGGAGAGCGTGGTGAGGGTTCCCTGTGCGCAGGTAACGGAAGTTTTTAGCGCCAGTCCGTTGAAGAGTCTTGCCATGTCGTAATTTTTCCGCGGCAGGACTGGTTCTTTTTCGGGATGGGGAGTCTGCTTCTTCTCCTGTGGTTGTTTGGAACAACCTGCGGTCATCAAGACCGCAATTAGCAGTACTGAAAAGGATGCAAGCGTCTGGAGACCCTTCACGATCCGGTCAGGTGTAGGAAAGGAAAGCGCTCACCACATCCTGCGGGATATCGAGCATCTTGTAATCGGTGGAGGAGACGAAGAGCAGTGTCTGGCTTCCCTTGCCAAGTTGGTTTCCGGCGGAGTCATAGATTTCGTGCTCGAGTGTCACGAACTTCCGGTTGTAATCGCCAACACGGATTTTGACGCTGACAGTTTCAAATTCGCGGGTCTCGCGGATGAACTTATGCTCGAAGGATCGGGTCAGGATGTAAAAGGGAGTGTCCTTGAGGTTGAACTTAGGCATCACGCGGTTGAAGAAAAGTTCCCGCGTTTTTCCGACCCACATGGCGTACATGCCGAAGTAGACGTTCCCCACGGAATTCGTGTCGGCGTAGGTTGCGATGAAAGTGTGGACGAACCACTTGCCCTCGAAGTGCCCCGAAATGTCATGCGTTCCGGTCGGGGCTGGCGTGAGAACCGTTCCCACGGGAGTGAGCGGAACCACCACGGCGGGAGCGGTCGCTACCTGATCTAGTTCCCCGCCCTCGGAGGCCGTCTCCTCCCCGACGAGCGGGACGATCGGCTTGAGCAGAAGCCAGATGACGTAGCCGAGTGGCATCAGCGAGGCGAGTATCTGGAAAACGGGGTAGTGCAGGAAGTATCCGAACGAGAAGATCACGACTGCCAGCGAACCGATACAGAACATCTTCACTTGGGGGATCTCGTTGACCGGCCCGTTCATGAATGCGCGCCCTATCGACAGCACCGAGTATCCGACAAAGAACGTCGCGAAGAAAATCATGAAGTACTCGAGCTCGATGCCGATCGCCGCACCCGCTACGGCGATGATACCGCAAAGCAGGAAGGTCGGAATGGGGGAGATGATGAGTCGCTCCGGGATAAGGGCGAAGATTGGATTCTTGCTCTTGGCGGCATTGCTCTGGAAGAACCAGCGCAGTGCGATGTAGCCGCTGTCGAGGGTGGTCAAGATGCAGGCTCCGAGGAAAACCAGATAGGCACCGAGGATCCATGGGTTCCCGGCGCTGGAGAAAACGCGAGTGAGGAGGGATTCGGCGTAGGGATAACCGGCCAACCCAGTATGGATCATCGAGACGAAGCCCCCTTCCATGGCCCAGAGAGCAAGCACGCCGTGGAAAAGCAGAATGGCGCCGAAAAGAAGAGCCCCTATTCCGTAGGAGAGTGTGATGGATGTATTTTCCCGACGCATCTGAATGGCCCTCTGCCACTGCTGGAGGTCGAGCCACGGCCCGATCAGGAAACCGATACAGATCGGCACCACGTAGCCCCAGAAGCTCATGTCATGGGAGGGAAGCAAGCTCGGGCGGTGGAGGCCCCGCAGATAAGGAGTACCCAGTTCCAAGACGATCACGGCCATGCATACAAGGATGAGCGCGAGGAAAGCAGCATGGCTGTACTTGATCCTGCGGATGGAGAACTCTTCACCGAAGAGAATACCTGCGGCCAAGATCACGAGGCCTGTCAGGGGGAGGTAAAGGATGTCCGGTTTGAGTCCCAGTGGCTGCCAGGCGTAACGGATTAGGGCGAAGATGGTCAGCGAGAGGGCGATGACCTGATAGAGGAAAAAAACCAGCCTGAAGGGGCGCGCCCATCCGCCGAAGAAAACGGCAAGGGATTCAGATCCCGAGTTCCGTTTTGCGATGTGATCCGTTACCGCCCCGAAGAGGAAAAGGCCGAGGCAGTTCGGAATCAGGAACGTGAGCAGGCCGGTGAGACCGAACTCGACGGTAAACTGGACCGAGAAGAAGAGGCCGAGCCCCCAGACCCAGGATAGGGCTACGGTGTTACCCCAGAGCAGGGCGTTGAGGAAGCGGGAGAGGGAGTTTAATGGCGTGGCCATGGTCAATCATCTTAACGATCCTTTCCTGCGTCCATCAATCCGAATGGAAAGCGAATGAAAAGTTGCTTTCAATCCCTCGGGTGGTCGATCTTGCCATGTGCTTCGTGCAGGGGCATGATTTACGGTTTAATAACGCTTTCTCCCGCCGATTTTCCCTTTCTTGAAGATTCTCGACCGCTATCTCTTGGGCTCTCTCAGCGTGGCGACCCTTATGGGGGTGGCACTCCTGAGCATCGTTCTGGTTCTGGGAAACGTTTTCAAGGAGATGCTTGATCTCCTTATTAACCATAATGTGCCGCTGGAAACGGTTTTTGCCTTCGTCGCCTTTGTCCTGCCCTTCTCGATGACTTTCACGATCCCGTGGGGATTCCTGACGGCTGTACTGCTAGTTTTCGGACGTCTTTCCGCTGATAACGAGGTGATCGCCCTCCGTGCCAACGGGGTGAGCTTTCCCCGGATCTTTATGCCGGTGCTGGCTTTCGCCCTTCTGATGGTAGGAATCTGTTTCTGGATCAATATCGACGCCGCACCGCGTGCCCAGTGGTCGATGCTCACCTCCCTCTTTCGCATCGCCACCCATGATCCTTCCTCGATGTTCCAGCCCGACGAGGTTGTGGACCAGTTCCCCGACCGCCGGGTCTATGTCGGGGCGAGGGAAGGCGATCAGCTCAAGAATCTAGTCGTCTTCGAAATCGACGAGCGCGGCTATCCTTCCAAGGTCGTTTACGCCAAGAACGGCACGATCACCACGGACGAGGCCAATCAGCGCCTGCTGCTACGGGTCAAGGACGCCCGCTTTGAGCAGAGGGACGTTCGCCAACCCGACAACGTGGACCTGATCCAGCAGGGAATCAGCATGGAGGAAGGTGTCTTCCCGATGTCCCTCCGGAAGCTCATTGAGACCAAGAAGCGCAATAAACCGCTTACCTCGCACACGCTTGGGGAGCTTTTCACCGAAGGATCCAAACCCGACTGCAAGAACCCGACCGGGTACAGGGTCGAGATCACCAAGCGCTTCTCCCTCTCTCTTGCGGCTCTGGCCTTTGCTCTGATCGCCGTGCCGCTGGGGATTACGGCCCACCGCAAGGAAACCTCGGTCGGATTTGCCCTCAGTCTCGTGATCGCCTTCAGTTACTTTTTCTTCATCATCGTAGCGGAGGCATTGAGCAAGAATTCCTCACTGCCCACAGGTGTGCCTGTTTTTATGATTTGGTTCCCGAACTTGCTCTTCATCGGGTTGGGGGTATGGCTTTTTTCTCGTCTTGCACGAAGGTAATTCCGGATGGACGAAACAACCCGCCAACGCC
>RFPR01000079.1 GCA_009928265.1 Pseudomonadota bacterium
GATCGGGAGCGTCTGCTCGAGCGTATTTCCGCAGCATTCCTCGAGGCAGGGATCAACATCCTCGGCGCCGACATCAACACAAGGGACGACGGTCTAGTCCTCGATATTTTCCGCGTCTCCAACCACCGGAATGAACCGCTTCCCAAACAGCGTGAGCGGGACCGCTTTGAGAAGAGGCTGGGAGAACTGCTTTCCCTGCCAGGTAGCAGGGCTCTTCCTAAATCGAAACGTCCGGTCCATGCACGCGATGAGAACGAGGAGGAACTCCCCGTGTGGGTGGTCGTCAACAACAACGCCCACCCTGACAGCACGATCCTCGAACTGCAGGCACCCGACAAACTGGGGATGCTTTACCATTTGCTCCGTGGGATTTCCCACGGGGGTATCGTGATCAAGTCGGCCCGCATCGCCACGGAAAGCCGAGCGGCGTTGGATGCCTTCTATCTGGTTAACCGCCATGGCGAGAAAATCACCGACCGCACCGAACTGCTGTGGCTCGAGCGCCGGATCCGCACGGCGGTCCGGATGGCGGGAGACGCAGCATGAACTTCACCACGCTGGCGCTGCTGTGCTGGAGAGGGGCAGTGAGGCCGCGTCTCAGAGACCCCGCGGCCACGGCCGCCGGAATCCTGAGTATCGCCTTGGGCGTCTCGGTTTTCCTCGCAGTGACAATAGCCAACCGCAGCGCGGTCGGCAGTTTTCGGAATGCATTCGGCATGGTCACAGGCCGGGCAGATCTCGAGATCCGCGGGAGAATGTCCGAGGAGATCCTCCCGCAGGTTCTCGCCACACCGGGGGTGACAGGGGCGACGCCCCTCGTGGAGGCGGTCTTGACGATCCCGGGATATCCGGGAGAGTCCCTGAGGCTCGAGGGAATCGACCCCTTCACGGCCCCGGGTCTTCTGGGCTTTGAACCTCCGGCAGGTGGAACGGGTTCGGCGTCAGACCTGACAGATTGGCTCAAGGGCAACGATCTCCTGGCTGTCAGCCCCGCGTTTCTTAAACAGCACGGCCTCCAAGCCGGCACCACGATTTCGTTTCAAGGGCCCGGGGCTCCTCGTCCGATGAGGCTGACCACCATTCCCGACAACGAAGGAATTTCCGCTGCCAATGTCGCCGCAACCGATATTGCTACCGCGCAGGAATGGGTCGGGAGGCCAGGTGAGATCTCCGCAATCCTTCTACGGATTGATCCCGCCGCCAACCGTAGTGCCTTGGTCACCCGCCTCCGTGAGTTGGTTCCCGGGGATGTCAGTGTGGAGCCACCGGCCAGACGGACAGGACGCGTGGAATCGATGATCGCGGCATTCCGCCTGAACCTCACCGCCCTGAGCCTCGTTTCCTTGCTGGTCGGGATGTATTTCGTCGGCAACGCGGCGCTTGCTTCCGTGGTGCGCCACCGCGTCTCGATAGGAATCCTGAGGGCTGTCGGGACCGGACGTTGGGAAATCATGGCCCTGGTCTTTGCCGAGGCAACTCTCACCGGGATAGCTGGAGCCGTGGCCGGATTGATTCTCTCACGGCCGCTCGCCGGGATCATGGCGGCACCAGTGGCCCGCACGGTCAGCGCCTTGTACCTCCCAGTCGATGCCCATGGTGGATGGCCTACCTTGGCTGAAGCAGCCGCAGGAGTGGCAGCAGGATTAGCAGCAGCACTAGTTGCCGCAGGGATACCAGCACGGCAGGCGGCACGCCTCGATCCCACGCGGATCCTCCATCCCGGAACGGCCCCGGAAATTTTCCGTGTGAGGTCTGGTCTTCTTGCTGGCTGGGGCGGCGTCTTGCTGGGGTTAGCGTTCCTTGCCTCACTCGCGTCGCTGAACGGACTTTCCTCGTTGTTCGGATTTGCGGCGGCTTTTTTGGTGCTGGCCGGCGGATCGCTTGTTGTCCCGGCCGCCATGCACATGGCCGCGCGGGTTGGCCTAGGTCTCCCACTGCACGGATCCGGAGGGGCTCTGCTTCGGCTTTCCCTCGGTCAGACGCTCCGCGCGATGCATCGGACCGCACCGACGGCTGCAGCTCTTGCCGCCGCCGCTGCCATGACCGTGGGGATAGGGGTCATGATCCATTCCTTCCGCGGAAGCGTGGTGGATTGGGTTGGGCGGACACTTGCGGCGGATCTGTTCATCGCGCCCGCCGCCAACGAGCTCGTTGGTCTGGAACATACCATGCCAAGCGATGCTGCGGCATGGTGGTCGGCACGGCCCGAGGTAGAGTCGGTCGGGACATTCCGCGAATTCGAGGCTCGGTCAACAAATGGAGAGTCGGTCACGCTGGGATTGGTTGCCGGACCAGCCCGGGGAGCGGTCGATTTTCTGAACGGGGATTCGGAGAATAAGCGAGCTGCGATCGAGAGAGGAGGCTGTACGGCCCTCTCGGAAAGTCTGGCCCGCCGTCTGGGTTTGGCTCCAGGTGGTGAACTCGTGCTTGCGGGTCCTCAGGGCCCTGTCCGGCTGAAGATTCTGGATCTCTACCGCGATTATACCCGCGATCGGGGCATCGCCATGGTTGGGGCGACTGCAGTCAGGGCAGGATGGGCGGTACCAGGGGAGCATTCGCTGGCCATCAAGTTCCGGCAGGAAACCAACGCCGATCAACGGGAAGCGGCGAGGCGTGCGTTTCTCGATGCCTATGGCGGACAGGAAGCCTTTGCCTGTTACGCCAATGCGGCTCTGCGGGAACGGATTCTTGCCATCTTCGACCAGACCTTCGCAGTTACCGCCATTCTGCGATCGATCGCAGTGGCCGTCGCAGTGGGAGGGGTCCTGTTGACGCTCGGGATTCTGGTGCTTGAACGGACTCGGGATCTCGGTGTTCTGCGTGCCATCGGGGCGTCGCGGAAGCAGGTGTCGCATCTTATGCTGGTGGAGGCGGGATTCCTGGGGTTGGTTTCCAGCGGGGTGGGCCTTCTCTCGGGAATAGGGTTGGCTCTTGTCCTGACCTTCGTGATCAATAGGGTCTTCTTTGGATGGACCATTGATCTCTCCTTCCCATGGTGGGAATTGGCCTTTCTTCCGTTCTGGATGACGGCCACGGCTCTGGTGGCCGGAGTCTTTCCAGCCCTTCGTGCCGCAGGAGTGGCACCCGCTGCGGCCCTTCGCATGGAATAAGGGATCAACACCCCGAGAAAGTGCGGGCACCCAAAATTTCTCTCAAAACAGAGAAAAATCAGAAATTTTCATAAAAACCGCTTGCATATCGGGAGAAAACCCATAAGATCTTCTTATCGAAAGATTGTTCTGGGGGGAACAACAGGCCGTCGTACCTTTGGTGCGGCGGCCTGTATCTTTTCCGGGGTTTGTCAGCGAATTCGCTCTTTTGTCGGGTCAAGGGAACGGTAAGCGGTTAGCCTCTTTACCTGCCGATGACCACTTTGTCCCAACCCGCTGAAACAGCCGGTTCCGACCATCCGCCGGCACGCTCGGGCACCCCGACGGCTTGGATGGCGCTGGGCCTCTTGGCACTTCTGGTGGCGGGATGGCTGTTCGCTGATCTGATCGTGTGCGGTGCGATCAGGACCGGAGCCACCGTATGGGCATGGAAGAGGGGAGAGAGCCTTCATATCGGACGCCTTGATTTCGACGGAGGTGGGAGTCTGAGAGCAACCGACATCGAATGGTCACGCGGGAAAGTGGATCACCGCAGCACGTTCCGGTGCGAGATGGCGATCCTGATGCCTGCATCGATCCGTGACCTGATCTTGCCGCGGTCAGGACACGATCGGCTCTGGATCCGGGAACTTTGGCTGGCAAAGACCCGCCTGCTCCTTGATTCGCGCGCGGGAAAAACAGCTACGGGTTCCGAAGCCCGAGCTAAAAAAGAGCCGGTTGTCTTGCCTCTCGTGCTGCTTCCCGGATCGTTTTATGCCGGACCCGTCGAGGCCGTTTTCATCGGGGAGACAGGACGGCTTGCGATTCACGACCTGCGGCTTGATCTTCCCTCCCGATGGACCGGCCGGGTGTCCTTCCGCGCTGCGGAGGCGGATCTCGGGGCTGGACACCGAGTGATACCCGCGAGTGCTGCCAGGGCCTATTGGGAACCAGGTTCGCTGAGAATCGGAAGCCTCCCGTTGGGCGAGGGCCTTTCGCTTGGAGAATTCTCGCTCCGGCTCCTCCCCAAGCGACTGGATTTCGGTCTCCGGGGAACGATCGGCAAAGGGTTGATTCGAGGGGACGGATCAATCGGTGGTAAAAATCAGCTCGAGCTCACACTCGTCGGAGAGCAACTTTCGATCGAAGCTGTCGCGGGACTGATGCCTGGCCCGGCTAAGGCCTCCGGAACAATCGATCAGGCGCGACTTTCGTTCCGGGGAGATCTTCAAAAGCCGATGGACGCCGACGGATCGATCCGGCTCGTGGGTAGGAATTTTCGCTGGGAGGGCCGGGGATGGGAATCACTCCGTCTGGCGGCCGCCATGACCGGCCGCAACCTGACCCTTTCGGAACTGGCTTTGCGTCAGGGGGAGAACGAGTTGGTGGCCGAGGGCCACAGCAGTCTGCCCGGGGACTGGCATGCCCTGCTCCGCGCTCCTTTCACGGCGAATTTCCGGGCCTTGCTGACCGATGCGGGGACTCTCGCCTCGCTGTTTGGCCCGGACGCCTCGCTGCTCGGTGGGTCGCTTTATCTCGACGGCTCGGTACGCGGAGCCGATAACAAGGCGGAGGGTTACTGCAACTTCTCCGGCCTCGGCACCAAATTCCGCCGCTTGACGGTGGATTGGATCAAGGGGTGCCTGTTCTTCGAGGGGCCCTCCACCCGCTTGCCCTATGCAGAGGCAGCAGCCGGAACGGACCGGATTTCACTGAGTCGATGGTCCGTGGATAACAGTCGTCCCCATGCGTATCAGGGAGAGGCCGACGTTTCGGTGAAGGATCTCGCCCGACGGCTGGGCCAGCTGGGGGTTCCCGTCGCGCCGAATATCGGGGTAGGTACCCTCGCAGGATCGTGGAAAGGTCGAGGGGACATGAACGCCCATCATGGGGAGTTCCGGTTACGCTTCACGGAATGGATCAGCAGCTGGACCAAGGGGGGGGTCTCCGGATCCTCCGAGGGAACGTACGACCCCACCGGCCTGAAACTGGGTAAAGTGCAGATGATCCAGGATGATCTCACCCTGTCGTTGGGGCTGACGGCGACCAGGCAGCGGCTCGACCTCTCGTCCATCAGCGTGGTGCGGGCCGCGTCCAAAAAGCCGATGGCATCGGGAGAGATCACCCTTCCTCTGGATTTGGTGGATCTCTGGACTGGAGGGGATCCGGTCAAGACCCTTGCGATGGACCAACCGATGACCGTGAAGCTGGTGGCCGATGGACTCCAAGCCGAGCAATTGGCGGAACTACTGGGACAGAAATCATCCTGCACCGGAAAGCTCGGGGGATGGATTACGGCTGGCGGAACACCTGCAGCTCCTGAGCTGAACGGAACGGTCGCCATCGCCGGATTCTCGCCGGATGCCGGATCGCCGGCCGGCGAACTGTCGATGGATCTTCACACTGCCGCAGGCGAAACGACGATCACGGTGCATCAGAATAACGGAACCGAGGTCTTGGATGGAGAATGTACCCTTCCGCTCAGGTTGGCCAAAGCCGAAGGCAACGTTGTTCCCGATACTGCGGCAAAACTGAAGGGCTCCCTGCAGATGAAGAAACTTTCCTTGGACGGATGGATGTCAATCCTGACGGGGTCTCCGTCAACCGCACTGAAGTCCATCACGGCTGAAGGAGAGACGACTTTTTCTGGAACGGTCGGCCAGCCGCAGGCTCAAGGTCATGTGGAGATCAAAGCCTCCAAGGCCGATCTGTCAGCTCCCGCTCAACTTGAGAACCTGACGCTCCCGCTCGTGTTCTCCAACGCAGTCGCCACCATCGGACAGGGAACAGCAAGTTACCAAGGACAGCCGGTGGCTCTTTCGGGAACCGTCGACTGGTCCGCTGGGATGGCCTCGGCCAAATCTAACTTTAGGATTAGCGGCACGAATCTACCCCTCGAATTGGCACCCGGCCTTCGGGCTATGGCCAAGGCTGATTTGACGTACTCTTGGAGGACTTCCTCACCTGCTCTTTTGGGTGGAACCCTTCTGATTGATCCCCTGAGCGTCGATCTGGCCAGACGCATGGCACCCTCCTTCTGCCCGCCCGCCTTCGTTGCGGCTTTGAACCCGCCCCCATCAGTGACCAACGCCGCGACGCAATGGGACCTCCATCTATCGATGGCCACCAATGTCCCCAGAGCGGAAGGACCGAGCGTTGACATCAACCTGCATCTCACGGGGAGCAACAACACACCGACAATGGAGGGAAGCGTTACCGCGAATGCCCAGACTCTCCGGCTGCCGGGAGGAAGGTTCGACCTTCCGCGTGCCACGGTTGCCTTCACCAAGCAAGGGAACAGTCTTTCGGGAACAGCCACAGGGATCACGGCCGCCGGACTCGGAGCCCTTCAACTCGGTGGTAGTCTCGAAAATCCCACGGCTGCGATCGATGCGGCGGGCGGAATCACGGCCGCAGACTGGATCCTTGCCTGCAGCATGTCGTCGGCACGACGTTTGGCTCCTTCGGTTTTGCTAGCCTGGCTCCGTCAACAGATGCTCCTTCCCGTCCCTGCGCGTGCCTGGAGCACGCGCGTGCAGCCCGAAGCCAACCCCGCAGCACTCGGGTTTTACGGGACACCCTGGATCTGGAATTTTCTCCCCGGTCCTTCCGAGGGATCCGGGGAACAACCCGCACGATGACACGATGAAAAGCATGACCGGACATGGCAGGGGAAACGCGACTGCAGAAGGGTGGCGTTGCGCCGCCGAGTGTGCCTCTGTGAACCGCAAGGGAATCGAGATCGCGGTGGCGCTTCCCAAGCCGCTTGCGATTCTGGAGAGTAGGATTCGCGAGGAGGTCCAGCGTACCGTGCATCGGGGACGTATCAACGTCTCGCTATCGGTCGAGCCGACCGGTTCGTCCCCCACCGGCGACAGCATCGTTGACCGCGGCGCGGCGCGCAGGGCCCTCGTTGACCTGCAAGCCCTGCGGAACGAATTGCAGCTTCCTGGTGAGATCTCGATCGAACTGCTTCTGCGTTCGCCTGGAGTCCTGCGTGCCGCTGCCGAGGAAACACCTGATCCAGAAACGCTCTGGCCTTCTGTCCAGCAGGCATTGCAGCAGGCGCTCGAGCGCATGGGGGCGATGCGAAGCAAGGAAGGGGCCCATCTCGTTGCAGATCTTCTGAAGCGGGTGAAACTTCTTGAGTCCGCGACCAAGGCCATCCGGACACGGGTCCCTGCCGTGATCAGGCAACGGCGTGACGCCTTGCGCGCACGGCTCATGGAGCTCGGGGCGCCGACGCCCGTGAACGACCCTGCACTTGCCCGCGAGCTGGCCTTTGCCGCCGAGCGAAGCGATATCACGGAGGAACTGACGAGGCTCGAGAGCCACTTTGCGCAGTGCCGCGAGGCGCTTGCCGGAAGCGAACCCGCAGGGCGGACGCTCGACTACCTCGCACAGGAGATGTTCCGAGAGTTCAATACGCTTGGTAACAAGGCCGGCGACGCGGCGATTTCCCGTCGGGTCGTGCAATCGAAGGCGGAGCTTGATAGGATCCGCGAACAGACCGCCAATCTTGAATAATTCCGCGCTCCAGTTTCGCCGCACCGGCATTCTCTTTGTCATCTCGGCCCCGTCGGGTGCCGGGAAGACAACGCTCTGCACGGCTCTGCGCCAGAAACCCGACTTTGTCTGGTCGGTCTCCTGCACCACGCGCACCCCGCGTTCTGGAGAAGTAGACGGGGAGGACTACCACTTCCTTTCGCCCGAAGACTTTGCCTCCCGACTTGCCAACGGGGAGTTCCTGGAACATGCCGAGGTCCACGGAAATCACTACGGTACACTCAAGGCCCCCGTTCTGGAGAATCTTCGCAACGGTATCGACGTCCTACTTGATATCGACACCCGGGGAGCCGCTAACATCCGCGCTTGTGGCGACCCTCTAATCCTTAGGGCATTGGCCGATGTGTTTTTGTTGCCTCCCGACCTGGAGGAGCTCCGCAGGAGGCTTCTGCGACGCGGCACCGAGACCGAGGACCAGGTGGAGATCCGCATGAGCAACGCCGCCAGGGAAATGGAGTGCTGGCGAGAGTACAGGTACACGATTCTCAATGGTTCAATGGAAGAGAACATCGACAAGTTCCGCGCCATCATGCGTGCCGAGCGATATCTTACTCAACGCATGACCGCAGTGAGCCCCGCCGCCGCATGAACCCCACATCATCTACGCGCACGATTATCCTCGGCGTGACCGGCTCGATCGCCGCGTACAAGTCGGCTGAGATCGCGAGCCAACTGCGCAAAGCGGGCCACGAGGTCTTCGTCGTCATGACCAGATCCGCGGCCGACTTCATCACGCCGCTCACGCTTGCGACGCTCAGCCGCAATCCGGTGCTGAGCAACCTCTCCGAGGAACAGGAGGGAGGATGGAAGCCGGGACACATCGAACTCGCTGACCGCGCAGATCTTCTACTCGTCGCACCGGCGACCGCGGACACGATTGCTCGCCTTGCACATGGATTTGCCGATGACGCACTAGGTGCCGTCGCACTGGCGACGCGCGCACCACTTCTCGTTGCTCCTGCAATGAACGGGAAGATGTGGGAGCACCCGGCGACGCGAGCGAACGTCGAGACGCTGCGGGCCCGCGGAGCTCATGTTGTGGGCCCTGCGGAGGGAATCCTTGCTTGCGGCTACGAGGGAACGGGACGACTCGCGGAGGTTGCGGAGATCGTCGCGCACGCGGAAAAAATCCTCGCAGCGCGCTGAAGGAATTTCTTCCGCGAGTGGTGCGGGAAAAAAGAGCGCAAGAAATTTTCAGAAAATCCGTTGACGGATTACGCGCGCGCACTTATTCACATCCAGCAGTGAGTTATTCACAAACCTTTCACACACGCAGCCATAGCTGAACAAAGGAGGTGGAACGTCATGCCCGCTAAAAAGAAAGCACCCGCTAAGAAGAAGGCCGTCGCTAAGAAGGCCCCAGCCAAGAAGGTTGTGAAGAAGGCCGTCGCCAAGAAGGCCCCAGCCAAGAAGGTTGTGAAGAAGGCCGCAGCCAAGAAGGTTGCAAAGAAGGCCCCAGCCAAGAAG
>RFPR01000080.1 GCA_009928265.1 Pseudomonadota bacterium
ATCATCTCCGCCAGTGACCGGGTGACGAGAGCCGCCTTGGCATTCTCACCGAGGCCGAGTCCGTCGGAGACGCCGGCCGCGATGGCGAAGACATTTTTGAGGGCGCCTCCCAGTTGGATGCCGCGCAGATCGCCGCTCGTGTAGGCACGGAAGCTGGTCCCCTCGAACAGTGACTGGATGGATGTCAGTGCATCGCGCTCCCCGCAGCCGATCACGCCGGCGGCGGGAATCCCCTTCGCGATTTCGCCAGCGAGATTGGGGCCCGAGAGGACGGCAATCGTGGCACCGGGAAAACGGGCGGCGATCACCTCGCTCATGAGCAGACCCCGCTCCCGCTCGATCCCCTTGGTGCAGGAGACCAGCACGGGCTTCCGCGATCCCGCGGTTTCGGCGATTCGGCCGGTCACCTCGGCGAGATGTTTCGAGGGGACGGCCACGAAGAGAATTTTGGCGTCGAGGCACTCGTCCAACCGGGAGGTAGGGAGAACCCCGTCGGGAAGAGTAAGGCCTGGAAGGTATTTCTCATTGGCTCGGTCGCGCCGCATCACCTCGACATGGCTTGGATCGTGGCCCCAGAGGGGAATATGGAGGCCGCGGCGGGCCATGACGAGGGCCAGGGCCGTGCCCCAGCCCCCCGCGCCGATGACGGCTACTGACGAGGCACTCATTTCTTTTTGCGTTCGAAGCGGGATTCAGTCCCCGCTCGCAGGCGGGCAATATTTGACCGATGACGCCAGACCGCGAGGGCGCACATCACCAGGGAGACCGCCAATGCCAGCCAGTCGGTGCGGTGGAGCAGGAAGAGGGTGCCGACGGCCGAGGGCAGGGCGATCGATGCCCCGATCGAGGCGACCGAGACATAGCGCGTCGTCGTGAAGAGCAGAAGCCAGACGCCCAGACAGAAGAGGAATGCCTGGGGGAAGAGCGCGACGATCACTCCCGCCGAAGTGGCGATTCCCTTGCCCCCCTTGAATCCAAGCCACACCGGAAAGCTGTGGCCGATGAGTGCACCAAGGGCGGCGAGCGCGCCGGGGGCGGAGGCCGGATCGATGGCTGCAAAAGTGCTCCAGATCAGAGCGAATTTCACGGGAAGCCATCCCTTCAGAAAATCGAAGAGGAAGACCGCGTAGCCCCATTTGTTTCCGAGGACCCGCAGGGCATTGGTGGCGCCGATGTTGCCGCTCCCTTTGGTGCGGATGTCGATGCCGCAGAGGCGCCCTGCGAGGTAGCCAAAGGGGATCGATCCGATCAGGTAGGATCCGACGGCGATCAGAAGCCAAGGAAGAAGGGGATGCACGGACAGCAATTCTCACCGAGGGCGCGCTTTCGGGGCGATCTTTTTCATGATCCCGTGCTAGGTTGGCATGATGCTGACCCGCTTGATCCCCGCTTTCCTGGCGCTCATGATCCTCCCCGTGATCTCCCAAGCCGATACCCCGACCAATAGCGTTTCCGTTTGTCTCATTGGACCCGATGGCAAGCCGGGAGCGGTCACGATGCTTCCCCGTGTGGTGAAGACCGACGCCCAGTGGGAGAAACAGCTCGGCACCGAGGCCTACCGCATCCTGCGGGCCAAAGGAACAGAGCCCCCCTTCTGCGGCAACCTCCTCGATAATCATAAGGAGGGCGTCTATTTCTGCGCTGGCTGCGGCCTGCCGCTCTTCTCATCGGGATCCAAGTTCCACTCCGGAACGGGTTGGCCGAGCTTCTACAAACCTTTTGCTACGGAGAACATCACCGAGCTGCGTGATGCCTCCCATGGGATGATCCGTACCGAGATCCTCTGTACTCTCTGCGGGGGGCATCTCGGCCATGTCTTTGACGATGGCCCGGCCCCGACCGGACTCCGGTACTGCCTCAATTCTGCTTCGCTGGTCTTTCGTGATGAGGCCACAGTGAAGAAAATGGCTGCTGACAAGCAGGGACTCCTACCTGTCGCTCACTAGAGACCGCCATTTGGACAGGGCGAAAAGAGTTGCCTCAGCTTCTGCGCGGGCTATCCTCTCCAGTCCGCGGCGGGTTCCGCCGCAGTGACCAAGCGCGGTTAGCTCAGTGGTAGAGCACTACCTTGACACGGTAGGGGTCACAGGTTCGAACCCTGTATCGCGCACCACTTCCAAATTGGCCTCGTTTACTCTTTGAGTCCGATAAATAGAGGCTCTACGGGCGATTTACCTCCTCCTCTCGCTATCGCGTATTCCCGCAGATCCCGCAAACTTTTTGTTACCTTTTGTTACCTTTTTTGACCTCTTATCGGCAGTCCGTCTTGTACTGGGGCAAAACTTCCTGTTGGGAGGGGACCCCGATCCCTCAAAAATCGCCCTCGCTCACTATTTTTGCCAGCGGCCTTTTTGTGTCATGAGCGGTAGCTGTGGGATGCCTTGCGGTGGGTTTTTATAAGGAGCGGCGCTCGCTTGCCTGGGGTGGGTTGTCAGCACCTCCTTTGGCGCTTTATGGAGGAACCATGAATGCGCAATTCAAACCGCGAATCTCCAGGACATCATCCTACCAAGAATTCGACCAAGGTTTCAGCCTGGCTGAAGAAGAAGCCCGGCTTCGGGCGAAAATCGCAGCCCTTCAGGCAAAACAACGGCGGCAGCGATTGATGGAGGATCTGGATCCCTCCCGCAAAGCGCCCTCCTCTGGATTCCGCTTCGTCCACGCGTTCCTCATCGTGCTTGGGCTCCATCTAGCGGCCGTGGGGGCCTTTTATGGCTATTCGACGATTAAGAAGATGAGGGATTCCGATCACCTGGCTCTCCAGCCTTCAAAGCCGACCTACGCAGGTATTCCTGATGCTTCTCCTCAACCGGTGACTCCCCCCACTGCAAAAATCTCATCCTCACCATTAAGCGCCTCCCCTGTTGAGCAGCCCAAAAAGGTTGCCAAGAAAACCCGTGCGACCAAACAGGAGCGCACCCATACCCCGAGCTCTGAAATCCGAGCCCTCTTTGCAAAGCAGCACCCCACGACCGCCTTGGCATCCACTCCCAGCCCCTTACCCCCTCCACCCTCCGAATACACAGTCGGCCCTGGGGATACCCTCAACAAGGTAGCCTCCATGATGGGGGTTCCGGCCTCCCAGATCCGGCAGGCCAACCGCCTCGAATCCGGAGGTGATTTAAGGGTTGGACAGAAATTAACCATCCCGTCTCCTGATGCCCACCCGCCGCTCCAGCTGGTGGATAAAGATCCCGATGCATCCTCTCTCACCTCCCAGGAACCCGATCAATTCGTGCCGAAGCTCGAGCGGATAGCCCCCAACGGCTTCTACACCGTCCAGCACGGGGATAACCCCTACTCCATCGCACACAGACTCGGCGTGAGCTTCATGGAACTAATGACGGCAAATTCGATTACCAATCCGGCAGATATCACCGTTGGGATGAAGCTGAAGGTTCCAGGCCAACACCTTGCCTCCAACTGATCACCGTGATCTCCCCATGAGAACCGAACCATTCTGGATGCTTGGGCTCTTGCTCTGGTGCCTATTTGGTCTCTTCTCCTGCCATGCACGTGCTGGCGAGCCTGCCATCCGTGGCAGCGGAGTGGCCCTCATCGTCAGTATCAAAGACCAAAAGATGGCCTTGCTCAGGGATGGCGTCCCTATGGCGACTTATCCCGTCTCCACCTCCAGATTCGGCACGGGTGACCGATATGGAAGCTATGCAACCCCTTTGGGTAAGCTCCTTATCAGAGCTAAAATTGGCAAAGGTTACCGCCAGGGCACGGTTTTCAATCATAGAATCCCAACCGGCGAAATCCTTCCTCCCAATGCTCCCGGCCGCGATCCGATTGTCACCAGGATCCTTTGGCTTGATGGAAAGGAAGAGCAGAACCGCCATGCCTATGCCCGCTGCATCTACATTCACGGCACGCCTCAAGAAAATCTACTGGGGCGCCCAGTCAGCTACGGTTGCATCAGAATGAGGTCCAGAGATGTCGCGGCTCTCGCTGACGATCTCCCCCTAGGCACGGAGGTTCAGATCACAGAACAACACTTGCCCAGAAAGAGCCATCCGAACGGCCCAATGAGCCTTTTAGCATCGGTCTTCTAAGCGGGCTTAGCCGCTTCCGACACTACCCCTTTAGGGAGTAGGTGGTGCTCCTCTTGTTCCCCTCGATGTGAAGGAATCCCCCGTTGGCCTTGAGGAAGGCGCTGAAGCGGGGACGGGCGAGGCCCACCTCCTTGAAGATCACGGCTGAGGATACCTTCTTGCCTCCGGAGAGGATCTTGGAGAGCTGGGCCTTGATCTCTTCATCGGAGAGCTTGGGGAGACTGCGGCGGGTACGCTTTCCGGCAGGGGCAGCTTTTGCGGCTTTCGGAGCCTTGGGACCGTTGGAGGAGAGACCGAAACGAGCGAGCATGGAATCAACCTGCTTCAGCTCCTTGGCGTACTTCTTGTGAATGGCAGAGACCTCCTTCGCGATCTTTTTCTCGATGACGGCCTTGGCCTTGAGGACCTGCTTGGAGGCTTTCTTCTCCAGAGCGGCGAATTGCTTTAGGATATCGGCTTGGGTGGTTTTTGCCTTCATGAATTTGTTGAGATCTTGATTGGTAGTCGTTCAGGGTCAATTGATTAGTTCAGAGAGATTTAGAAAGAAGTCTTCCTAGAGCAGAAAGATAAAAACATATCCCTCAAGACGCCCATTACTATCCATACACAATGGGCCTATCCCTGCTTCTTTGGCATCCGATCGAGCGAAATGCGCTTGTAGGCTTTTTGCTTCGAGGTGTTGGGATGTTTTTCGAGTCCTAGAATCGTAATTGAGGAGCGTCCGGGACCATAAGCCCAGAACATGCGCCGGGCTCCGGCCCTCCGGTTCTCCAGATAGCTCTGCCAGACCTTGATCCCGTATTTTTTGCTCAGGTCATCGATCTCATGCGACGCCAATCCCGGATGGCGCGGATTCTCGCTCAGCAGTTCCAATGCCTTGGTCCACTTCTCAAAAAGCTCCCTCTCCTCGGCATCAAAGGTTTTTTCCTCGGCTTTTTGTAGAAGCTCATTCCACAGGCGGAGCATCTCCGGCTCGCCCATGTGGATTTCAAAGCTCACGAACGGAGGGCACGCCGGGCTGCCTTGAGATTGATCGGCCCGGAAACCTTACCCGCCTTCAGATTGCCGATGGATCGCTTGATCTGACGGAGCGTCTCCGCGGAGATGGGAGGATCAGCAACCAGCTTTTGGGGCGAGATCAGCATATGCCCATCGCGAAACACCTTCACGGACCAGTGCTTTGTTTTGGCTCCACGGATGGCGAAGCGATTTTTTTCGTCCAGATGGACGCTGTATTCTTTTTCGAGAACGGCAGGCATAGGCTTGATAGGATGTGGGATATCCCACTCTATACCCCATTGGGCAAAGGTCAACCTAGAGAAAGATTACTTCGTGGTTCCCAGAGCAAAGTCACCCTCCAGGTTGACTCTGCGGGCGTTGGGGGTCTGTTTGTGGTTGGTGAGGTCGCCTACCCGCTTCTTCACGTATTCGGCCACTTCGCTCATGGTCACCTCGGGCTTTTAGCGTTGCCTCTTAGGCTGCCTTCTTGAGTGGAGCCTGCTCGATTAGCATAGGAGAAGCGTCCGGCGTGGCACTTGGTAATGGACTGGGAGTTGGAGTAGAAGCTGGCACAAGAGCTTCAGGTTCAGTCGGCTTAGGGGTGAAACTCGGCGATGGAACGGCCTCTGGGAGTGCGGGGGTGTTTGTGAAGACAGGCTGATTTGTAGAAGTAGATTCAGGAGCTACTCCTGCGGAAGTAGGAGCCTGCGGCCCAGTCATTGGCGTTGCCGTCGAGGATGAGGAGAAGGTTGAATCCTGCTTTGCCATGACGACCATGGCGAAGGGACCTGCGTCACGAACGGCGGCGAGGAGGCCTTTTTCCTTCCGAAGCTTCACGAGCCAATCGCGCTGAACCTTAGCCAGCGATCCTGCGGCATCATGGGTCGCAAGAGCTTCCTTGTAGAAATCAGCCATGATCTTCGGGGTAACTTCATCGCTCACCGGCCAGAGGGTCATGAGGAGATTCTGGGCTCCTGCCATCATGAATGCACGACGGAGTCCAAACACTCCCTCTCCTGAGCGCGCCTCCCCGACCCCCGTTTCGCATGCGG
This sequence comes from Pseudomonadota bacterium, assembly GCA_009928265.1. Lineage (GTDB taxonomy): Bacteria > Verrucomicrobiota > Verrucomicrobiia > Chthoniobacterales > UBA6821 > UBA6821. The sequence continues at coordinate 6,110 of RFPR01000080.1, forward strand.
AAAGGGTCACGAGCCAGGTGCCATCGAGATTCAGTGCTCCGACCTCCTCGGCGGTCAGAATGCCATCCTCACTGGGATTGGGAACACGCCCTTCGCTCCACGCCTTCAGCGTTGCTTGAGCACCGGTCAGGGCGATCCCGCTCGCATGCATCGGATCGATTTTCGGCAAAGGGGCAGGTTTGTTGGCTGAAAGGTCCGGGGCCTCCATGACCTTCATCCCACGCTCACCATCGCCCCCTTGAGGAAGTGTATTGAGATAGAAACCATGGGTGGCCAGATGGAGGATGCCGGGGCTCTTCAGATTCTCGATAGCAGACTTATTGGCCGCTTCTCCCAACTTAGGCTCAGGAGACCACCCACCAGACTTTGCCACTTCCTCGAGCACAGCCTCCTCGGCTCGGGTTCCAGGTAGGGGAGGCAGGACAATCTTGCCGAACTCATCGACCTCGCCAGATCGAAGGGCCAGAGCATTGGTCGAGAAGGCCGAAGCCTTATAGTCAAAGACAGGATCCGCAAAAAGTACTATAGATTTGGAATCCGAGATCGTGACCTTGCGTGCTAGATCCCGACCGCTTCCCACATAGGCAATGTCGTAGTGCTCTGCGAGGAAACTGCCGTCTTTAGCAAATAGAGAAGAAAAGGAAAGGAAGTTTAGTTTTCCATATGGTGCAATAAATAATTTCTTGGTTTCCACAGGCAACTTCGAGAAAATCGGATCAACAAGAATATCCGTAAGGTCTTTCTGAGACTGGTTGAAAGTTTCTAGGTTCCCGTTTGAAATAGCATTTTTTAAGATTTCTGAATGCTTATCAATAATATCTGCTTCCGGAATAGATATTAATTGCGGTTCTTTATTTTTATAAATTACGATACATCCATAAAGTCGAGCCGTCCTCAAGGGAGGAATCTGAGGAATATGATACTCAAAGAAATCTAGAAATGCTTCACCATTGGACAAGTTTTTCATTACTGCCGTCAAATCGATCCTCGAACTTTCTTTTGTTTTCCCACTCAATGAGTTATATTTTGCAAGATCTTTCTCTATTGCCGCTATTGTATCGGATTGTTTGTTGAAGTTTTTTATGTCTTCCGGTTTTTGGCTGAATGCAATTCGTGATGATTGCTTCCTTAGATCATTGAGGTTTTCAAGTGACCTTTGTGCCAGAGGATTAGATTTCAGGTTTTGTGCAACTGCGCGATCTTCCAGCAAACTATCAAGAACAATCCCTTTTCGCCGTATTACCATATTAGCAACTTCTACTTTAGGTAATATTCTAACATCCAAATCAAAATTTATTGTCGGAGCATAAGCAAGACGAGTGGATTCATCTGTTATTAATGCATTAGAGAAAAAGGAATTCTCTCCCTCGCAATACTTCTGGTAAAAAACTGCAGACCTTGCAATATTACCTAAAAGGTAAGATGTTAGCGCTACTGTTTCATAGTAGTAATCATGATTGTGAAATGGCCATTGTTCTAAATGTGCTTTCAGGGCTTCGCATGCCAATTTTTCTGCATACTCAATTTTGCCATAACTTATTAACGCATTCGCGTATTTCAGCATTGGAGAAATTGAAAATTTGCCATGCCCCCCTGAATGTCTCGATATTTTAAAACTTAGTTTTCCGATTGTAATGGCACCTTCATCTGAAAACAATTTATAATTCTTTTCAGAAAGATAATACGCCATTTCTTGATTATATAGTGAACTGTTTTGGTCGCCGTATAAATAACACAATGAACTTAAAGTGTCTTGATATGCGCTAAATACCCCATCATCTTCAAAAAGTATTTTTTCATTATTTTTATAATTAGAATAGTTTTCCAAGAAGCTCTCTTGCTCGCATGCAAGATTATTTAAAACACTATGTGCTTCGCTAAACTCTTTTTTGTTGATAAGAATTCTAGCTATTTGATTTTTGATGAAATATAACCTTGATGGATTATTTTCTAATTTGATTTTTTTAAGTTCTATGTTTTCCGCTTTTTTTTAGAATTGCTAATGCTTTATCATATTTATCTGCGGCTGAATAACAAACACTAAGATTAATGTAGGCCCTTTCTAAATCGCCATTTGATTCTTCATTGTTATTTTGAATTACTGACTCCAATATTTCAGTAGCTTTTGGTTTGTTATCAGCCCAGTCATAAGCATGAGCTAGATCGATTTTTGCATTGACTACAAATGGGCTATTTTCCCCAAGGATTTTCTTTTTAACTTCTAATGACTTTTCATAATATTCTATTGCTTTTTTGTAATTGTAAGTTTGCTTATTATAAGCCATGCCTAGATTGCTTAAGATTAATGCATATGTCTGATTATCTTTAGAAAGATTCTTCTGATTCCACTTTTCTAAAACCATTTCTCCTATTTCTATCGCCTTCTGGTAGTCTCTTTTCTGTATCAAAAGTGATGTGTAATCTGTTGATTCATCAAGAGTGTATTCATCGTTTTCCCCTCGATATTTTTGAAACATCTTATAAGTCTGCTCAATCGTATTTTCAGCTTTTACTATATCTCCACTGAATAAATAGATCCTCCCAATTTGTTGAATTGAACAGAGTGTTAGTAAATTACTTTCACCAACATATTTTAGACTTATTTGGTAGGCTTGATTTGCCTTTATGTAAGAGTTTTTATAATCATTCTGTTGCATTAATTTTATTGATTCTGACGTGACCTCGGTGATTTGAGCCAGGTGGTGTGTTAGTCTTTGGGTTTAACCAACCCCAAAGACCATGAAAGGAAAGAGACACAGTACAGAGGACAAGATCCGGATATTGAGGCAGGCGGACGCCGGCCAAAGTATCGGGGATGTATGCCGAGAGCACAACCTCTCGCAGGTGAGCTTCCATCGATGGAAGAAGCAGTTCGGCCAGATGGAAGTTAACGAGGCCAAAAGGCTGAAGGATCTGGAGC
>RFPR01000009.1 GCA_009928265.1 Pseudomonadota bacterium
TCGAGACCCAGCGAAACGACTTTTCCCGCCTCTCGCTCGCCCGCGAGGGAGCACTCGCCACGCTGGAGGCGGCCATCAACAGACTCCGCGAGGCCCGCGAGCACCTCGGCAATACCCAGGGACTTCTCGCAGCCGCCCAGGCCGATCATCTGCTCGCGACGCGCGAACTCGAGAATGTCCGCCACCGCCACGAGGTCCTCGATGGTGAGATCGCCGCCCTCCAGTCACATCTGTGCGAACTGGAAGGACGCATCACCGGACTCCAGCAGGAGCTCGAGAATGCCAATGCTGGTCTCTCTGCAGCCCGTGAGGAACGCTCCGCCGCCGGAGCCAGAATCGCCCTCCTCCGCGAAGCTGAAACTGAGGCTGCCAATGCGCTGGCCGAGGCACGTCTGCGAGTCGCCACCGAGCGCCAGCGCCAGCAGTCCATCGCCAGCCAGCGTGCCCCGATGGAGGCCCGCCTGCGTGAACTCGCCGAGACCATCAGCGTCCGCGAACGTGACATCGCCTCCCACGAAGAGCGCATCCGCACGCTTGAGTTGGAGTCGGCCGAACTCGCCTCCAGCGTTGAGAATTGGAAGCTCGAGGTCAGTGAGGCCGAGGCGAAGGTCATCGAACTCGGTGCCCGCCGCAACGAACTCCAGCAGGGGGTCGAGGCCCTCGAGATCGCCCTCCGCGGAGCCCGCAAGAATCTCTCTGACCTTCAGGACAACCGCTCCAAGAACGAGGTGCGCCTCGCCGAGTTGAGGCTCCGCGCCGAGTCGATCCGCGACCATGTCTCCCGCCGCTACCAGCTCGACCTGGCCGGCTTCGAGCCCGACCGCTACTCCCTGCTCAAGGCCGTTCTTTCCCAGAAGGAAAAGGAACGCCGTAATGCGCTTCCCGAGGCGACGACGGAAGGCGAAGCACCTGTTCCCTCCAACGAAAATCCCGAGGAGGTCCCCGTCGAGGTGCTCGAGGCAGCAGCCTCCGGTCCCATGCCTGCCGAGATCCCGTGGGAGCGCATCGAGGCCGTGGTGGCCGAGTTGATCGAACGCGTTGACTCGATGGGCCCGGTAAACCTCGATGCCATCCAGGAGTACGACGAACTGGAGGAGCGCTACAACTTCCTCGAGCAGCAGAACACCGACCTCATCAACGGCAAGGAGGAGCTGATAGAGGCCATCTCCCGGATCAACAAGACGACCCGCGAGCTCTTCGCCGAGACCTTCGAGAAGATCCGTCTCAACTTCCAGGAGATGTTCACCCAGCTCTTCGGCGGCGGTAAGGCAAACCTACTCCTCATGGACGAGAGCGACCCGCTCGAGAGCGGCATCGAGATCATCGCCCAGCCTCCGGGTAAGAAACTCCAGAGCATCTCTCTCCTCTCCGGCGGCGAGCGCACGATGACGGCGGTGGCCCTGCTCTTCGCCATCTACATGGTGAAGCCCTCCCCCTTCTGCGTGCTCGACGAAATGGACGCGCCGCTTGACGAGTCAAACATCGGCCGCTTCATCAAATTGCTCGACCGCTTCATCGGCCAGAGCCAGTTCATGGTCATCACCCACAACAAGCGCACCATGTCGCGCGCAGACTCCCTCTACGGCGTCACCATGGAGGAGCGCGGCATCAGCAAGCTACTCAGCGTCAAGTTCACGGGCCGCGACGAACAACTCCCACCCGCCGCCGCCAGCAACAGCACCCTTCGCGACGAGACCAAGGAGGCCGTACCGGCTTCCACGGAAGCTCAGTCCTAACGAGTCCCCCCACCCCGAGGAAGCGGCGCGGGATTGATTTCCTGCGCCGCTTCTTCATTTTTTGAGGGTTTAATTAGGAAACATTTCATCCTTCATCCCTCATAATTCATCCTTCATCCTTTCTGCCTGATGCTTCTCGACGGCGACCCCCAATGGCAGCGGTATCTCTTCTATGCTGCGACGGCCTTTCTGATCTGGGAGATCTGGAGGGGATGGCGACTCGGTGCCGTCCGGGGACTCCTGCGCCTTGCCGCTCTCTTCTGCGCCTGGATCGCAGGCACCACGACAGCAGGGGCCACCGGCACGGTGGTCGCCTTTTTCTCGAAGGTTCCCCCTCTCTTCACCCCCGCCGTGGCGGGTCTGGTCGTGGCGGTTGGCATCTACGTCGTCATCTCCCTGCTTTCGAGACTTCTGTTCAAGACCACCCTGGATCACTCGGGCGTGGTCCGCTGGGGCTTCGGCTTGGGTGGAGCGGCCTGCGGTGCCATCTACGGACTACTCCTTCTCTGGGGGGGCATCACGATGATCAGGGGACTCGGGGCCCTCGGGGAACTCCGCGTCGTGCAGGCCCGTAACGAGGGGCGTCCGGTTTCCTCGGAGCGGAGTGCCCTGTTTCTGATCAAGCTCAAGGAATCGCTCGAGTTGGGTGCCACCGGTCAGACCCTTCGAAAGGCTGATCCGCTTCCCACTTCCTTCTACGACAATATCGTGAAGATCTCGATGCTAGCGGGCAGCCAGCAAGCCTTGGAACGGTTCTGCCAGTATCCGGAGACCCTAAAGATCATCGCGAATCCCCATATTGTCGCCCTCCTCCAGGATCCCGAGCTAGAGAAAGCAGCCAACTCTCGCAACATCCTCCCCCTCATCCATAACAAGCATGTGCAGGCTGCCATGAACGACCCGCAACTCGTGGCAGAGTTCCAGAAATTCCCCCTGACGGCCGCCCTCGACTACGCCTTGGAGCCCGTGCCACCACCGCGCCATATACCCGCCTCTTCTAGAAACTCGCCTCGCGGCGCGGCCCAGGGTAAAAACGGATCTCCCAAATCTTCAGCCTCTCCCAACCCGACCGCTCCACAGCCCTCCGTTTCCAAACCATGAGCACCGAATATGTGGCCACAATCGGCCTGGAAGTCCACGCCCAGCTCAAGACCAAGAGCAAGATGTTTTGCGGTTGCAAGGTGGAGTACGGCGCCGAGCCGAATACTCACACCTGCCCGACCTGCCTCGGTCTCCCGGGCGCCCTGCCCGTGATGAACGGCGAGGCCCTCCGCCTCACAGCCCGCGCGGGCCTAATGCTCGGCTGCAACATTCCCGAAGTCTGCAAGTTCGACCGGAAGAACTACTACTACCCGGACATGCCGAAGAACTATCAGATCTCGCAGTACGACCAGCCGCTCTGCCTCGGCGGCGGTGTTCCCCTGCACGACACGGCTTATCCCAAAGACGCCCAGAAGAGCATCGCCACCCCCGGCAAGGTCATCCGCCTCACCCGCATCCACCTCGAGGAGGACGTTGCCAAGAGCTTCCACCTCGAAAGCACCAGCGGCATCGACTTCAACCGCGCCGGCACCCCGCTCATGGAGATCGTCTCCGAGGCTGACATCGCCTCGCCCGAGGAGGCCTTTGCCTATCTCACCGCGCTGCGCCAGATCCTCGTCTACGGTGAGATCAGCGACGCCGACATGGAGAAGGGGCAGATGCGCTGCGACGTGAACGTCTCCGTCCGTCCCGTCGGCCAGAAGGAATACGGCACCAAGATCGAGCTCAAGAACCTCAATACCGTCAGCGGTGTCCGCCGCGCGTTGGCTTTCGAGATCGAGCGCCAGATCGAACTGGTGAGCAAGGGGGTGAAGCTCGATCAGGAGACCCGCCGCTGGGATGACGACCGCGGCGAGACCACGCTGATGCGTATCAAGGAGTCGGCCCACGACTACCGCTACTTCCCCGATCCCGATCTCCTTCCCGTCCGCACGGCCAAGATCGTCGAGGCAGCCAAGGACGGCATGCCCGAACTCCCGCAGGCCAAGCGCGAGCGCTTCGTCACCCAGTACGAGGTGAGCGCCTACGACGCCGCCGTACTCGCCGATGACAAGGCGCTGGCCGACTACTTCGAGGAAGCCGCCAAGGGTTCGCCCAAGCCCAAGTCCGTCGCCAACTGGATCATCAACGACCTTCTGAGCGCACTCTCCGCCGCCTCGCTCGATCTCTCGGAGTGCCCCATCAAGGCCTCCTACATAGGCGAACTCACCGCCCTCATCGAGGGAGGAACGATCAGTGGACGCCAGGGCAAGGAAGTCTTCGCCGCCATGATGGAGAGTGGGAAGGCCCCCGCCGTCATCGTCGAGGAAAAGGGCCTCAAGCAGGTCAGCGACACCGGCGCCATCGAGACCTTCTGCGACGAGGTCATCAATGCCAACCCCGCCTCCGTCGCCGATTACAAGTCGGGCAAGGAAGCCGCGCTGAACTTCTTGAAAGGTCAGGTCATGAAGCTCTCCAAGGGGAAGGCCAATCCCGCCGTCGTCGGCGAGATCCTCGCCAAGAAGCTGGCCTGATCGGACATCCGATTGCCCAGAATGAAAATCGCTGATCTGGAGAACCGGATTGCCCAAGGCACGCGCCCTTGGATGCGAATCACTGCGGCGATTGTCCTGCTCGCGGTCGTGGGGATCCTGATCTACCGGCAGGTGACTTCTCCCATGCAGATTCAGAAGCGCAATGCCAAGGCCTCCGCCCAGTTCGGCGAGGCACTCCAGAAAGCCGGAATCCAGACCCAGGCGGGGCCGAGTAAGTAGTCGGCTGAGGATAGATAACCTCAGCACGGGGCATCACCCTGCACTATCTCCGACCCCCGCCCGCTAAAGGCGCAAATCAGTTTTTGGAAACCTTCTGCAACTGAACGTTGTAGAGGGTTGGGTCGTACTTCCAGAGGGCACCGGTGGCTGCATCAATGCCCCATCCGAGTATCCCCCAGAGGTTGAGGATGGCCACCGGATTGAAAGCCGTTTGTGGCTGGAAAGTCTTCTGCTGATAACCAGGAAGGGAAAGCGTGACAGGCTCACCACAGGAGCCTTTCTTCAGTACCAAGGGGAGGGGAGTCAGACCACGATCCAGTCCGCCAACAGAGACATTTGCACCGCTTGGGATGGAGTTAACTTGAATGGTCTACCTTGTTCCCGTGAAAATGGAAGCGCAACCACTCAGCGCAAAAACTACCGAGGCGATCAGGGAGAGGAGAGTGAAATTCTTCATATCTGGGAAGCATCTCCAGTTTGGGTAATTATGGTCAACGTTCTTCTTGAAACAGAACTAGTTGGAAGACAAGCCAGCGCAGAAGCCTCCTATTGACCCCCAAAGGGGTCTGTGTCATGTTGTAGAGAGTTCAAGCGGGTATAGCTTAGTGGTAAAGTTCCTGCCTTCCAAGCAGGCCATGAGGGTTCGATTCCCTCTACCCGCTCCAAAATGCCTCTCTTCTTTGGCGTTTTGATTACTTTTCTGATCAACCCAAAGTTCAATCGCATGAAGATCAGAATTTTAAGTTTCTTCCTGACATCAGCTTTTGTTGCCGTAGCCATTACTGGATGCGCTACCGACGCTACGATTAAGGAGCGGACCCCTCAATTCCACCCCATCCTGGCTTCCTCGGCTAAAGGGGCCAAAAACCTCCTCAATTCAACGGAGGCGACGATTGCTAAGGCCTTGAACCACCTCCACACCAGCCCGCTGATTGCCCTCGGCGAGAACATGGAGGCGGCCCGCACGGCGCTGGCGCAACTCAAGGCCAATCCCAACGATCCCGTCGCCCTCCATGACTACAACTTTGCCGTGGCGCGCATGGTGGGGATCATCAAGCCCAACAAGCTCGATCCCTGGACGAAGCCTCTGGAGGTTCCGACTAGCAAAGGAACTCTCCTTCTGACCAATAAGCGCGATCCCCGACCGATGTGGAATCCGGCTCTCTACAATTTTACCCCGGCAGATGAGTTCACGATCGGTGGTGCCTACGTGAAGGAGCATGTGACCCGCCCGGGAATCGGGGCGCCTGTCGTGGCAGTGGGAAAGCAGCTGAACACCGAGTGGCGCACCAACTATCTGATGAAGAGGATCTATTACGGCGTGACCGCCGTGGTCCGCTTCCAGGACAACCGCTGCATCCTCTCCTTTGAGGATCCTCTGGAGAAGGAGACCGTTTCCGTGGATGGCCACACCATGAATCTCGCCGCAGACTTCACCGTACCGATGGCCGTCATGCTGGCAAGCGCGGGTCCGCAGGTTCCGAAACTTGAGCGCATGCTCTTCCCCGAGAAGTATGCCGAGACGGCCCAACTGGCGCGTCTTGAGCCTTACAATCCGAACAAGGCTGTCGTGCTCGTCATCCATGGCCTTATGGATTCCCCATCCACTTGGGCGCCGATGATCATTAAACTACGGAGCATTCCGGAGATACGCCGCAACTACCAATTCTGGTTCTACAGCTATCCCTCCGGTTATCCCTATCCCTACTCGGCCTCCATCCTAAGGGAAAAACTCGATGACGCCGAGCACCGCTACCCCACGCACCGACCAATGGTCGTGATCGGTCACAGCATGGGGGGGTGCATCAGCCGCCTGCTGATCACCGACACCAAAGACGATCTCTGGAAACTGCTCTTCAATAAGACCCCGGCCGCGACCGCGTTCCCATCAGACTCCAAGAAGATCTATACCGACGCCCTCATCTTCAAACATCGCCCCGAAGTCGGCCGGGTGATCTTCATCGCGGCTCCCCTGAAAGGAAGCGAGATCGCCTCGATCTCCCTTGGGCGCATCGGCTCGATGCTGATCAGGACACCGAAAAAGCTGCTGCTCGCCGGAAATGATGCCCTCAAGGTCGCAACCTTCCAGTCCAATGACCTGAAGCTCAAGCGGGCACCCAACAGCATTGATACCCTCTCCCCCAAAAATCGGTTTGTTCGGATGATCAATAAGATCCCGATCACTACCGGGATCCCTTATCACACGATCCAAGGCGACCGGGGTCGCGGTGACTCGCCGAACTCCTCCGACGGAGTCGTTCCCTACTGGAGCTCCCATATGGAGGGTGCTCAGTCCGAGTGCATCGTTCCGAGCGATCATGGCGCCCACCAGAATCCGAAGGCCTTCGAGGAAGTGGCCCGTATCCTGAAGCTGAACGCGCAGGAAAACTAAAAATCCTGATCGTTACGTGACAATATGATTGGTCAAGGAACTATGCTTCATTCCCAACCCACCACTCACGCCACTTTAAAGGTGCCCATTTGGAGGGGAGGTAAAGCAGTGCTGAGAGGGCGATCACCCAGAAGAAGATGCCCAGGTTCATGCAGAGGCCATACCAAGCCGGTGCCTTGAAGCTGAAGGTGACCTCGTGTGATCCAGCAGGCACATAGGTGCCGAGCAAGGCTGCCTCGGCACGGGTCGTCTGAGCTGGCTTTCCATCAATCGTCACAGTCCAGTCCGGGTGATAGGCCTCGGATACCACAAGCCACCCCGATGCACTTGGCGGCATCTGATAGGTCATCCTCTGATAATCATCCATACGGTCGCCGACTAGAGGCACACGGCCAAATGGTTGACCGTTCTGGGCCTGGTACTGAGGGAGCAGGGCGATCTGGTTGGTCCCATTGGCCTGACCAGCAAATCCGGGCATCCCATTGGCAGCTTGAGAGGTTTCCACCGTGATCAAGTTCTTGGGCAGGAGTTGAAGCGCGGCTGGCGCCAGTGCGTAGCCATCAGGAGGCAGCACCACGAAATCATGCGCTAGGAAAGCCGGATAGAGCGTTCCGGGATTGGCCAGCACCGCAAAGTAACGGTTCTCGAAAACTACTGGGTAGACCGAGCGAAAGAAGTCCTGCATCTGCTTCGGCGAGAAGGGATCCTCCTTATCCAGCAGGATATAGGCCACACCGGCCAAATTAAGATAGCTTCTCAGGGTGTCACCCGAAGCGTTGCCGGCAGCCTCGAGATGCCGCACCCACTTGAGCTGAAAGTGGCGCAGCAGCGATTCGGAATCGACGGCTCTGCCGCATTTCTCCGGGAGTGTCAGATAGAAATATCGTCCGCTGAGCGGGTGGACCCTTCCCTGGATCGGGGCCGTTTTCAGAAAGGCGGCAGCCTGATCATACTCGGTGAAAAGCTGACGCTCCATCCCACGGGTCCAGTATGCAGAGTGCACCGGATAAAGCTCCACCAGCATCAATATTCCCACGATGATTGCAGCAGGCTTGCGCCACTCCGCCGCAATCACCTCGGTGAAGAGCATCCAGAACGCCATGCCGACAGCAGCAGCGAGGCAGCAGAATCCTCCTACACTCCAGAACGACTCCGGAGCCCGGATATCTCCGAAAAGGGGCAGGAATTCGGCAATGCGGAAAACCGGTACCAGTAGCACCACGGCAGTGACGAGGGCGGGCACCCAGTACGGCCGATCGCTCAGCAGTTGAGAAGCAGTGCGGTGAATCATCCATCCCATCCAGATCAGGGAGAGCCAGAGAAGAGGGATCGAGGTGTCGAGTAGACCCTGCGCGGTCTTGAGGACATTAATGTGACCTAGAAGGAGTCCATCCGGCCCCGAGGAGAACCAGATTCCGACCAGCCAGCAGGCGGTCAGCACTAGGAACCAGCGGCCAGTCTTGCTTGCGCGCCATTCAGAGAGTGATCCGAGTCCGAGCGCGAGAGAAAGAGCCGCAAGCGGGACGAGACCGATCCAGAACATTGCGGCATCCCCCGTGAGGTTACCGTCCCCTCCCTTGGTGAGTGCACCCCAGAGGTCGATCCAGAGAAGTGGTGTCTTGAAGGAATAGTGGTGCTTCCAGGCATCGACCGGATCGAAGAGGAAGCCGGCCGCAAAGCCGAACTCCCGCGATCCAGGAAGAAGTATAAGGATGGCGGTGAGGCCAGCCACCAGAAGGGCTCCGGCATAACCGACAAGAGCCTTGCGGAGGTTAGCTGGATTCTGGCGGAGTGACTCGAGAGTCCAAAGAACCAGGATCGGCGACATCGTCACCGCGATCTTTGTGTAGCTAAGTGCGAGCGCCGAGGCCGCAAGTCCAAGCCCAACGATCTCCCGTGGCGAGGATTCCTCTACCACGGCAAGGATTCCGCGGAGGATTAATGGCGTGAAGACGAAGCAGAGTCCAACCGTCCAGTGCTCATAGATCCCGATGGCCACCAGCATAGAGGGCATCACAAGATAAAGAAGTGCCCCGAGGGAGGCCCCTGCAGAAGCGACTTTTAATCTCAGAAGGAAAAGCCGCATCGTCCAGAAAGCGAATGGTAGGAAAGCCAAGATGAGCAGCTTAAGCGCCAGAAATGATCCAGTAACCGGAGCGAGTAGAAGGCGCGTGCTCTTCGCTAAAAACATCGCGATCCCTGCGACTTCGTAGGCCTGACCACTGTGTCCAAGCAGATAGTTCGGTGTCCACCCCCCGGCACTGATCCTTAAAGTATCCCAGAGTTTGCCCGTGTCACCGAACAACTCCTCCCGACTAGGGGACTCAATTAGCCATCCCAACCCGACAATCAGGATAAAAAATCCCGCAACCCAGAAGGGCCAGCGTGGTGATTGCACTGGAGCTCTTTGCACATTTTTCGATGACATAGTCGGATTATTTAAAGTGAGCAGTGAATCAGCGTATCTTGACGATAAAACTTCTGCCCTCTTGATAAGGCACAAGATTAGAAATTAATCCTCTCCTTCTCAACCACCAAGGGGCGCTTGAGCACCTGGGTATGGATTGCTCCGATGTATTCGCCTAGAATTCCAATGAAGAACAACTGAACCGAGGCAAAGAAGAATAACCCGATTACCAAGGGGACAGTTCCTACAGGAAGGCTATACCAGAAGACCAGCTTGTAGATCAGATACACAAGGGCCACGAAGAGACTCATGATCGCCATCCCGAAGCCCAGCATGGCTGCAAGACGGAGGGGAACCTTGGAATGATTGGTAATCCCCAGCATCGCCAGATCATAAAGGGTGAAGAAGTTGTTCTTCGTGATTCCTCGCTTGCGGGCACCCTGATGGTAGGAGATCTCGACAATGGGAAGACCTATCTCGGAAATCTGCCCTCTAAAATAGGGATAGGGATCCGCAACGGTGCGGCAATAGTCGATGATTGCCCGGTCATAGAGGCCGAACCCAGTGAAATTCTTCACGGTCTTGATCTCTGCCAGCCCCTCAACCAGCAAGTAATAGAGTCGACGGACCCAAAAGAAGATGGGTGACTCATCACTGGAATCCTTAATCGCCACCACGGCTTTTGCTCCCGCTTCCCACTTCTTGATCATTTCGGGAATCAGTTCGGGCGGATTCTGCAAATCGGAAGCTAGTGCAACTGCGGCATCGCCACTTGCCTGCATGAGCCCGTGGTAGGGGGATCGTATGTGCCCGAAATTCCGTGCATTCAGGATGACCTTGAGCCTTGGATTAGCTGAGGTCAGTCTACGCAGGATCTCCTGAGTCCCGTCTGTCGAGGCATTGTCTATAATGATCTGCTCGTAGTCGTAACCAGGCAGGGTCTCCATCACCTTGGCCACGCGGGCGACTAGTTCCTCCACGTTGCCCGCCTCATTAAAGCAACCGGAGACGATGCTGATCTTTTTCACAGTAGAAATGTCAGATGCCTCGCTGATAGATGAGGTTCTTTAGTTCCTCGTCGTAAGCATAAGGCGTATCCACCGAATCGATCATCATCGGCTGATCTTTAGGAAGATCTGCTAGAAGGGTCTGACCCCTCATGATCTCGCGACAGGAGAGTTGTCCTTTCTGGAGCGGAATCGCAAGGTAGACATCCTCGTCCGTCAGGGACTCACCCTTCTTGAGATCTCGCTTCGCATAGACACCCCGCACCAAGGCATCCAGATATTTGACCTCCTCAGTTGGGCATCGCCGTTTGGCCACACCGGGATTGCCGCACATCCGCTTTGCCTTTCTGAAAGTCTTAAACCAGGTGTCGATTTGGTGAGGCAGGGAACAGTACGGCGAGACAGGAATACCTTCATCCTCGATGTCGATGTGGCGCTCGAAGGTTCGCGCCCCCTTGGCATAGGCAATCGTCAGACTTGCCTCCCAGTCCTCATATTCATGGGTGGAGAGACCAATGGTATTCTGCGGGTAACGATTGCGGAGGAAGTCGATCTGGTTCAGCTCAAGATCGGCCTGTTGCGTCGGATAGAGGGAGACGCAGTGATTCAGACCTAGAGGGATGTGCCTGTTATCAAAGAATGTGACCAGATCATCGAGATCCTTGAGCGACGATCCCCCCGATGACGCAAGCACCGGCTTCTTGGTCTTGGCAATCCGCTCGATAAGGAACCAATCATTCACATCGGAGCTGGCGAGTTTGATGACCGGTAGGTCGAGCTCCTCGCAGAGATCCACGGAAGCCTCGTCAAACGGGGTTGCACTCGGGATGCATCCCGACTGACGGATGGCGTCCACCAGAGTTGCTAGGTCCTTCTTGGGAAGCCGGGTATCAAGCGTCTTCTTGATGTAGCGTATATCGGTGCGATCCCGGAAATCCTTGTGGACGAAGTTCTCCACATCACGGAACTGGAGTTTGATCGTTGCACGCACGTTGTTGAATCGCACGATCTTGGAAAAGGCATCGATGATCTTGAGTCCTCTCTCCAAGCTCCCCCAATGGTTGTTGGCCATCTCAAGGACAAAGAGTTCGTCGAAAAAGTCGCGATTGATCATGGAATACGGGGTCAATTAATCAGCTTGGCGAGGTCAGAGGGGCTTTTCAACCGGAACCATGCCTCATTCGTAACAATTTCGTCAAAATTTCCGTAGCCATAGGAAGCTTCCATAAAGCTGAAGCCTGCGGCGCGTGCAGCCTTCAGATCATCGGGACTATCACCCACAAGGAGGGTCTCATTGGCCACGAGCCTTTGAGCTTTGACCAGATGAAGAGCTCCCTCCGACTTTGAGGAAAGAGGGGGATTCATCGAATCCGGAGATAGGATCCGCGTAAAATGGGCTTCTAAGCCGAGGTGAGAGAGAATTTTCCGAGTCGGGGCCTCCGGCTTATTAGTCAGGACAAACAGGGTAATCCCCGAAGACCTGAATTGATGGAGCGCTTCAGGAATTCCCGTATAGGCAACGGAAAACTGATAGCCCCTGTTGTTATAATCAGAACGAAACTCCGCCAGCACGCTGGCCCTAACCTCCTCTGCCAGATCAGGCCACATCAGCAAGAGCATCTTAGGCAACGGTGGACCAATCTGGGACTTCAGATCGCTGAGATCGAGTGATGGATCAATGACAGAAACCGCATGATTCATTGATGCCACAATGCCCGGAAAGGAATCAACCAAGGTTCCATCAAGGTCGAAGACGATATTCCTGAAGTCCCTATGGCTCATCCCTTGGCTGCGTAAAGAACGGTGTCAAAACCATTGAACCGGTGAGACCTTAAGGAGAAACGATAGAAGGGAAACATCTCGCTGATCAGCCGAGGTATCTCCCAAAGATGAGCGGGGGTATGGTAGACACAAACTGCTAGATCCGGCATTCCCCGATGAATCATGGCACAGGCCCCCTTGAGCGTATCGGGTTCTGCCCCCTCAATATCTAGCTTGATCAGCGTGGGTCGGAAATTTGGCAGCACATCGTCAAGGGCCAGTACTTGCACATGGAGATCACCACTCTCGGTCAACTGACTGCCCGCACCGTTCCCTCCTTGGAAACGAAGTAAGCCGGTCTCAGCTCCCAATCCACATGGATAAAGCAGAGTCTCGATACCCTTTTCGGTATAGCGGGGAGAGGCATCCACAAGTTTCCTGAAATTCATCATGTCAGGCTCGAAGGCTGCCACAGCCTCCATCCGGACACCCTGATCAACAAAGAAATCGACGGTATCGCCGACAAAGGCACCTCCGTCGATCAGTCGCATCGGTTGGCGAACAGGGGCCAAATCCTCCGGAGCGTACTGCGTCTCGATTGCCGGAGTGGCCAGTAGACTCTGATCGAAGGTGAGGCGAAGAGCCAAATGATCGTGGTAGACCTGCCGACTGACGGAATCTTGAAAGAACTCCAAACCTTGCAGAATTTCCTCCCTTCGCTCGTAGAGACCATGACGAGGTGCTAGCCAGAACTCCGGCGCTATTTGAAGCCGTTCATGGATTTCAAAATAGGAAATAATCGAGGCAAATCCCGCTTCCAAGAGCAGGGAAATGATCGAGCGGGGATCAGCCGCATAATTGAAAACGGCGATGACCGCAGGAATTCCTTTTTTAGCAAAGGATCGTGCTGCTTCTCCAGCGGGCGGATGGCATGGAATACCATCGATCGCTCCTAGAGATTCCGCGCGCGCATCCAGAAAGGCCAGCACCGTTATTCCCTTACCTTTGGCAACACGGGCAAGATTTCTTCCGCAATTACCCGCTCCATAAATCACAATCTCAGGAAGATCGCGCGCAGGTAGCGGAAGACGAGCCCCTTCCAGCAGGGTGCTTAGATTTTCACTCAAGGCATCCATGGATCACTCCGTCAGGGGTTCAACCAGCATATTGGAAAGAAACTCGTCGCGATCCAGGAAGGGGGCCATGTCCTCCAGGGGTGCGGTGACCATCCGTCCATCCGGGAGGCGCTTGGAGCTAGTCTTGGGCTCGAAGCCCTGCTCGAGATCCAACGGCACCACCACGACCTGCGGCCCATGGGACTTCAGGGCCCGCGCAATATCATCGGAGGGATGTTCCGTATCAAGCATACGGGCGGGAAGTCCGTATGCCTCGGCAAGCCGTACAAAATCCGGGAACAGGAGTCCGCTCTCCGGCCCCTCGCCGACAAGACGCCCAAAGAAATTTCTCTGGGTGGAACGGATCGAGAGATAGCCGCCATTTTCCAACACGAAGACTTTCACGGGCAACCTGAGAGCAGCAATCGTAGCCAGTTCCTGAACATTCATCTGTAGACTTCCATCGCCGGCAAGACAGATCACCGTTCTTTCCAAATCGGCGACGGATGCGCCGATCGCAGCCGGAAGGTCATAGCCCATCGAGGCCGAGCCGGAGTTGCTGAACAGGCGTTGCCCTTTCTTGAGGAGACCTGCCTGGAAGGGAGTGATGCAAGCCGTGGCGTTTCCACACGCAAAGACGGCGCTTGCAGGGGATTCCCTGAAAAGCAGTTCGATGAAATGATACTGGTTGATACGTCCTGCGGGGGCTGTCCGATGCTTCGGCAGAACGACGGGATTCCGGTCTACGCGCTCACGGCACCAAGCAATCCATTCCTCGCGCTTGGAGGGCTCCGCGGATGCCTGGCCCTCTCCTACTTCCCTGAGTAGGATTTCAAGGAAATCACGAACATCTGCCTCAATCGGCAGATCCGCACGAAAGGTCGGCTTGGCAAGCTCTGCTGGATCGATGTCGACCTGGATGGTACGAGCATTGCGAGCAAAGCTCGACCAGTTATAGCTGATCTGGCGTATGCAGAGCCGACTGCCGAGGATTAGCACAAAATCGGCATTCTGGACGGTGAAGTTTCCCGCACGCGTCCCGATCGTTCCTTGCCTACCGGCATAGAGCGGGTGGTCGGAGGGAATGATATCGTGAGTCCAGGCCGTGGCGATAGGGATCCTGAGTTTTTCAGCCGCTCGGATCATCAGATCCTCCGCTCCACCAAGCCGCACTCCTGTCCCAGCTAGGAAAATGGGTCTCTGTGATGAACGGAGCATTGCCAGCACCTCCCAGACTTGACCCTCAAGGGCAGCTCGGTCAGGCCTTCTATCGTCCTCGGTAGGATCATAGGCTCTCATTATGCTCGGATCGACCAAAGCGGCTTGGACATCAACCGGAACTTCGATCCAGCAGGGGCCGGGCCTGCCGCTTGAGGCCAGATGGATGGCCCGGTCCAGATGGTATCGGATCGTCTCGGGTTCCGTGATGGTCACGGCATATTTGGTGATTCCGCGGACCATGCCGATGATATCGGCCTCCTGGTCACCGAGTTGTCGGAGGCGGCCTATCAGACCGTGGGTCTTCATCATGGTCTCGCGCTTAACCTGCCCGGAAATCACGATCATCGGAATCGAGTCCGTCCAGGCCCCGAAAACGCCGTTCAGCGCATTAATACCCCCCGGGCCCGTCGTAACATTGACGATGCCAGGCTTGCCGCTGACCCGCGCATAGCCTTCTGCCGCGATGGCACAGGCCTGCTCGTGATGGCAGCAAATGCGATAGAGCCGACTCTCCACCGCAATGGCATCATTGAGATGCATGGCTCCACCACCGGTAACCAGAAAGACATGGTCGAGCCCCCGGTCGGCAAGGGTTTGGAATACATAGTCTGAGAGGCGGATCTGACTCATGCCTTTCCTTTCAAAAGCGTAGCGACGGGATTGGGAAGTCCCAAGGTGCGGATGGAATCTAAAATGGAAGCCTCATTGATCAGCGAGCAGACGAGGATGGGCGTATTCCCGGCGGTGATTTCAGGACCTGCGATGACATTAGCACCATGCAGCATCTTTCCTTGGTTGATCGGATTGCTATCCACGAATGCGGAGATCCTAGCGGTGCGTAGGCAGGTGTCCGAAAGTAACTTCATGGTCAGCTGACCCGTCCCCCAAATGATGATTTCGGGATATTCCGCGATGAGGCGAGCAATATTGCCGTCGATGCGCTGCATCAGATCATGGGACAACGTGATGTATTTCTCCAAATCCCCCCGAAGCGCTCGATCAGTCACTATCTGCAAGGAATCCGCTGACTTTCTGGCAAACCAGAAAAGGGCGGGATATGGCATGTCCTCGGCGGAATAGATTATCTTGGTGCCGCCAAGCTCGGGGACAAAGCGGTTTCGGCGACAGAGGTTGGCCAGACTCGCTTCGGAGAAATGATTGATGTGCTCGGTGTTGAAATCCTGAAACGGCGCCACCAGAAACTCATGATAGCGCGGTGCATCGGGCACCTCTATGTACACCCATCCTCCGGGATTCAATAACCCATGCACCAGATCCATGGCCTCTGCCAGATCACGAACATGCTCCATCACATGGCTGAGGATGATTCCATCGAAGGAACCCGCTTCCACAGCAATGGCCGACAAGGTCCCGACCCAGGCATCTCCTTTGGCAAGGCTTCGGGTGACCTCGACGCAGGCGGGCGAGGGATCGATGCCGCAGACATTTTTAAATCCCTTCTCGCGTAATGCGACCAGCAATCCGCCGTTTGCACACCCGATGTCCACGATGCGCGCCTCTCGATCCGTACAAAACTCGGCCACGTGATCAGCCAACTGCTCAAGCCTCGCTTTATCCCAAGGCAACACGCCAGCCCCCGTGGACGTTGCACTGTCGGCATACTTGGACATGCCGGCATAATAGGAATCGTAACCAGCCTGATCGACAGGGGTGTCGGAAAAAGCAAAGCCGCACTCATCGCAGACAACATAGTCGCAAATGGCAGGGAGCGGATTCCCTTCGCTTAATTGAAAATACTGAGTGTGGATCACCTTGCCGGTGACGCATCCGCAAATCGGACAGTAGCGAGTGAGTTTTTTACTCTCCATGAATCAAAGTCATTATTGACGGTGTCGATGCCACACCGTCGTACGCTGGATTGATTGATTCAAGGGAATCAAAGTTTGAAGACCTAACTCAGATTGCGAGCGTTCCACCGAAGGAACATAGCGGGAAGGAACAAACGAGGAAGAGTTGAGTGGTAGAGAAATTGATGGAGATGTTGCACCGCCAGAAACAGAGGCTACCGTTTCGGCGAGTTGAGCAATCGACATCTCTTGGTCGGAGCCGACATTGTAGGGATGGCAAGCCGCTCCCTTGAAGAGGATCGTCCAGAGCCAAATGGCTAGATCCGCCGCATAAAGGTAGGAGCGGGAAGGGCTACCATCCTTCACCTGGATCGGCTCATCCTTTAGGGCATCTCGGATGAAGTTCCCGATGGCGAAATGAGCATCCAATGGCAGATGAGGCCCGACGAAGGCGAAGCAACGGGCAATGGTTGTCTCCAAACCGTGTTCCTTGTGTGCGATCGAACAGAGGAGTTCTCCGACACGCTTGCCCTCTCCATAGGCGGAGTTGGGATCCATGGGATCTGGTGCTCCGGCATATGTTTCAGGGATATGAGTCATATCTGGGGGTTGCTTTCCATAAACAGCTCCGGAACTCACAAAAAGGAGGCGCTTCGCACCTGCTGCTACGGCAAAATCAAGCGTGCGACGTGTTCCCCGAATGATCGTATCAATCATCTCGCCAGGCGGAACCGGAGCGCCGGAAGTGGTGCCGGCATGAATCACATGGGTGAAGGTTCCTTCAGGAAACTCAAAATCCCGTACATCGCCTCGGTGAAGCATGATCGATGATTCCCCCGCAAGATGAGGAACCTTGGCGTAAAAGGCCGCCGGATCGCGCGAAAGACCGACAAGCGTAGCTCCCAGATTCAGCTTGGAGTTGGCATAGGCAAAAGTCTCCAGCAGCCAAACACCGAAGAAACCCGTGGCGCCTGTGACGAAAATTCGCCCTCCACAAAGCTGCTCCCAGAGTGAGCGCGTGTGCGTGATCACATGCTCCAGATCTTCCCTGGGAAGTGGAGGGTGGGATTTGTTCACAAAGAAAAAGGGGAGATCAGTAAAACTATTGTTGCCTCACAAAAGCCCTGATGACCCCTATCTCGTAATCCATCATCTCCTTGGTGAGACCCGGATAGGTTCCCAGGAAAATAGCCTGATTCATGATCTCATCGGCGCCGGTCATTTCACCGACAACCCGAATAGAGTCCGGTCGGTCTTTGCGAAGTTGGACAAAAACCGGCTGACGAAGGAGATTGCCCCCAAAAAACATTCGGTTGCCAATTTTCTTCGCATCAAGGTGACGCGCCAGATCGGTATGGGTAAATGATGCTGATAGCTTCACCCTTAGCATGAAGCCGAACCAACTGCAGTCGTTCCGGCAACCCGTGCTGTCCCAACTGAAGGCCGAGAGTCCTGAGCCTGCAGTCGAAGGCTTCTGCCAGTCGGTAGCATGAGTCGGCAGGCTGAAGTCGAAGACATCTTCGAGATCAGAGAGGCCGAAGCGGAGGTATTCCCAGTTTCGTGCTCTGGCCTCGATGAAGGCAGGGAGTTTCCGGAGTTGCTGACGCCCGATAGCAGCCTGCGGATCAAGGGGCTTCATGTTATAGCCAAGATGGCTGTATGTGTACTTGTGGTCGTAGCCGGGGGGCAATTCACCGAGATTCCAGCCGAAGCGTTTGCCGCAGGTATCATCCTTGCCAGAGGGGCACCAGCAGTCACGGCCCCAGTCACGGAAGCTTTCGGCGTAGGTTTTCAGCGGAGGACGGAATACGATGTTCACAGCTCCTCCCTCACCCATGGTAAGGTGGTGGGGGGGATAAAAAGACTGCGTGGAGATATCTCCCCAGGTCCCAGTGTAGCGTGTCACGTGCGTTCCATTACTGGGAATACCAGGTGAATTCTCCGTAATGCCAAGCTCCTTGGCTTTCTCAATGGGCATCGAGTAGGTGCAACCCAGAGCGTCGCAGTTGTCCTCGATGAGCCAGAGGTCATGTCTACGGCAAAATTCCAACACTGCAGTGACATCGAACGGGTTGCCCAGTGCATGGGCTATCATGACGGCCTTGGTCTTTCCGGGAGAAAAAGCCGACTCCAGTTGCTCCGCACGGATGTTTCCTGTAGCGGGGTCATTATCGATGAAGACAGGAACGGCACCGTTCTGAAGGATCGGCGCCACCGTTGTGGGGAAACCCGCTGCCACGGTGATCACCTCGTCTCCGGGCATGATCCTCTTGTGTGAGGGAAGCTTGTGAGTGGTCAACGCAGATAGCGCGATCAGGTTGGCCGAGGAACCGGAATTGACGAGCAAGGAGTATTTCACGCCTAGGAATGCGGCCAATTCTTTCTCAAAGGCTTCTCCCTCAGGCCCCAGTGTTAGCCAGAAATCCAGCGTGCTTCCCACGGCGGCCTCGACCTCGTCCTCGGTAAAGACGCGTCCCGCATAGGGAACCACAGTCTCACCGGGGATAAACTCTGATCGCGCCTTATCATTACCGGGACGCTGCGCAACATGGGCCTGCCGGGAATACTCGCGGGTAAGTCGGAGGATCTCAGCTTTGAGTTCAGAAAGGGACATGTTCATCGGAAGTCAGGGATTCTCATACTCCGCTATCTGAGAGCGGGTAATTTCTAAGGGCGTCACCCTATTGCCATGCACTTGATCGTACCATGTCACCGTCCGCTTGATTGTTTCCTCAAAGTTCCAGCGCGGTTTCCAACCAAGAAGTCGGTTGGCTTTTTCCACGGAAAGATTCAGTAGGGTCGCCTCATGAAGAGCCGCCGGGTCACTCACATCCTCCCATGAGCCCTGTCGGTTTTTCAGAATTTCCGTCACCAGATCCTCAACGGTTCTGTTCGAATCGGGACCTGGACCGAAGTTGAATGCAGTGGCCAATGATGGGTTCTCGGCAAGCCCGGCAGCAAGGGTGAGATATCCGGCAAGGGGCTCCAGGACATGTTGCCAAGGACGGACGGCCTTAGGGTTGCGGACGCGCATCTTATTACCTTGATTGAGGGCCCTCATGGCATCCGGAACGATCCGATCCTCGGCCCAGTCTCCGCCCCCGATGACATTTCCTGCCCGAGCACTAGCAACTCGCACCGGTGACTCCAGAAAATATGAATTCCGGTAAGCCGACGTGGCAATCTCAGCCATCGCCTTGCTGGAACTATAGGGATCATGACCCCCAAGGGGATCATGCTCTTCGTAAGCCCTTCCGGACTCATGGTTCTCGTAGCACTTGTCAGTCGTAACGATTACCGCAGAACATGAAGATTCAACGCCGCGCAGGGCCTCGAGGACATTGATCGTCCCCATCACATTGGTCTCGTAGGTCTCGACCGGTATGGCGTAGGAACGGCGCACCAAAGGTTGGGCTGCCATGTGAATCACAAAATCGGGTCGGAAGTCCTGTATGGATTTGCTGACAGCAGCGGCATCCCGAATATCAGCCACTTCGTGCTCCAAACGTCCAGCCAAGCCTAGTTGCTCAAAGAGAGCCGGAGTCGTGTCCGGAGCCAAGGCATACCCATGAACAATCGCTCCAAGATCAAGAAGCCACTCCGAGAGCCAAGACCCTTTGAACCCAGTATGACCTGAAAGCCAAACCCGCTTTCCTCCAAATGACTGTCTTAAGTTTACCACGTTTTCCAGGGAGATTGCCCCGACTGCCAGAGCTCTTCCAAGAGCTGCTTGTCACGGAGGGTATCCATCGGTTGCCAAAACCCGCGATGCTGGAATGCATGCAGCTCCCCGGATGATGCCAGGGACTGTAGCGGTTCCCTCTCCCAGATGATCGAGTCCCCGTCGATTTCAGCAAACACCGAGGGCTCAAGGACAAAGAATCCCCCGTTGATCCACCCTCCATCTCCCTCGGGCTTCTCGATGAAGCCTTTGACGGCATTGCCCTGAACGTGAAGCGCTCCAAAACGCCCCGGAGGCTGGACCGCGGTCACGGTGGCTTTTTTCCCGGAGGCCTTATGAGCCGTGATAGATGCCTTCACGTCGACATTACCGACCCCGTCACCGTAGGTCATGCAGAAAGTTTCATTACCGACATACGAGGCTACTCTTTTGAGTCGCCCTCCGGTCATGGTGTTATCCCCAGTGTCCACAATCGTGACACGCCATGGTTCGGCGTGCTTTTCGTGCACCTCCATGGAGTTCTTTTCCATATCGAAGGTGACGTCGGACATGTGCAGGAAGTAGTTCGCGAAGTATTCCTTGATCACATACCCCTTGTAGCCGGCACAGATCACAAAATCGCGGATCCCATGCGAGGAATAGATCTTCATGACATGCCAGAGAATCGGCTTTCCTCCAATCTCCACCATCGGCTTGGGGCGGGCAGCGGTTTCCTCACTAATCCGGGTCCCCAGACCACCGGCCAGAATGACACATTTCATTCCGAATTTGATAACGGTACTTCCTGCAGTAGGAAAGCTCCAACCTTCCTGTACCACCCGCAGAATATCTTTGATTGAATAAATAATATGTGTTATACAGTATATGTTTTTTTAGCGCTGAACGGCATTTATTCTTGATAAGTGGACAAGATGACATAATTTTCGTACATGCCAAAACGACGCGATGGGATCATGACAGTCCGCATTCCCACGGACGAAAAAGATATGCTGCAGGCGATCGCTGACCACGCCGATGTCACCTTAAGTGATGTTGTCGTCCGTGCAGTACGCGACTTCATCGAGGCTAACTCCGCCGCCCTGAAAAAGGGTGCTAAGCCAAAGGCCCGCCCTATGGGCTTCTGATTCCTCTCAGAAATTCTTTTACGAAAAACCCGCGGTTAGGAAGAGCATCCTTAATCGCGGGTTTTTTCTTGGGGTAATGGGCTGTGTTCCAGCCAAAGAAAAAGCCCCAGAGTTTCCTCTGGGGCTTTTCGTTGATTCCGTAAGAGTGGTTTATTCGCCTTTCTCTTCCTTAGCTTTTTTTGGAGCGGCCTTTTTCTTGGGAGCTGGCTTTTCAGCCTTGGCCGGCTTGGCGGCGGCTTCCGTGGCAGGCTCTTCCTTCGTCACCTCGGGGGCATAATCGACCCACTCGAGATAGGCCATCGGGGCACTGTCGCTCAGGCGGGCGCCGAGTTTCACTATCCGGGTGTAGCCTCCCTTGCGGTCAGCGGCGGCCGGGGCAATCTCGGTGAAGAGTTTCTTCACGATGTCCTTGTGCTTGAGGTAGGAGAGCGCGATACGGCGTGCATGGAGATTACCCTTCTTGCCGAGGGTGACCATCCGCTCAGCAAGCGGCTTGGTCGCCTTCGCTTTGGCGAGGGTGGTCTTGATGCGGCGGTGCTCGATAAGGCTGCAGACCTGATTCGACAGGAGCGAATCGCGGTGGGCCTGCGAGCGGCCGAGCTTAACGGTCTTTTTCTGGTGACGCATGACGTGTCGTTTCTTTCGTTCTTACTGGGCGCCTTATTCGGCGACGGGAGCGGTGGCGCCGTCGACGATAAGTCCGGGCTCAAACTTCATGCCGAGGCCAAGGCCGAGCTGGACGAGCTTGTCCTTGATTTCGTTAAGCGACTTCTTGCCGAAGTTGCGGTACTTGAGCATCTCAGCCTCGCTCTTGAGGGCGAGTTGGCCGACGCTGGTGATGTTGGCATTGTTGAGGCAGTTCGCAGCGCGGACGGAAAGCTCGATCTCGTTGACACTCATGGCGAGCAGCTTCTTGAGGCGGCTGTTCTCCTGGCTGACCTCGGCAGGGGTCTCGTCGAACTCAACCTGGTTGTCGTCGAAGTTCACAAAGACGTCGAGGTGGTGGCGAAGGATCGCCGCGGACTGGAGCAGTGCGTCGTCTGGGGTCAGGCGACCGTCGGTCCAGATCTCGAGGATGAGCTTGTCGTAGTCGGTGCGCTGACCGACGCGGGTCTGCTCAACGGCGTACTTGACCTTGGTGACGGGCGAGAAGATGGAGTCGATGGCGATGACGCCGATCGGCTTGTCAGCGGTCTTGTTCTCGTCGCCGGTGGCGAACCCGCGGCCGACTCGGACGGTAAACTCGGCCTCGAACTTCTGCTTCTTGTCGAGGGTGCAGATGTGCTGGTCAGGATTGAGGACCTCGACCTGGTTGGTCGATTGGATGTCACCAGCTGTGACGGCACCCTGCTTGTTGACCGAGAGGGTCAGGTTGCGGGGCTCGTGGTCATGGGCCTTGAACTTGACCTTCTTGAGGTTGAGGATGATCTCGACGACGTCCTCGACGACGCCGGGGATGCTGGTGAACTCGTGGGGAGCCCCCTCGATCCTGACCGAGGTGATGGCTGCTCCCTCAAGCGAGGAGAGAAGGGTGCGGCGGAGCGAGTTGCCGATGGTGTGGCCGTAGCCGGCCTCGAAGGGCTCGGCGACAAACTGCGCGTAGGTTTCAGTGGCGGTTTTCTCGTTCTTGACGAGGGTCTTCGGCATTTCGAAGCGACCGAGGCGGATAGGCATGGTGTCTGATGGTTCTCGTTGCCGGGTTTCCCTTGGCGCGTTCCGATGACCTGCAAGTGCAGATCACCCAAGGACCGACGGCAAATGTTTGATGCGCGGTCGTATAGAATAACCCGTCGAAGCCGGCCTGCAAGGATGAAATTGGCATCGACCGGAAGCAATGACGCCACCTTAACCCTCCCCTCACCCCTCGAACATCTCCGCGATCTTCCCGGCATATTTTTCGGCGATGACATGGCGCTTGAGCTTGAAGGTCATGGTCAGTTCGTCGCCGACCTCGAACGGCTTCTCCAGAAGCTCGAGCGCGGCGATCCGCTCGAAGGGCTTGAAGCCTGTCTCGCCGGAGACCAGACGACGGATCTCTTTCTGGATCTTTTCGCGGACCTCGGGGCGCGAGGCGAGCGCGGCGGGATCGGGCGCCTCGATCCAGGCGGCCGCAAAGCCACCGATCGAGGGAACCACCAGGATGCCGAGTTGCTTCTGATCCTGTCCGACGACCATGCATTGGTCGATGAGCGGGGACTCGAGCAACTTCGACTCGATCGGGAGGGGCTCCACATTCTCCCCGCCCAGCAGGACGATGGTCTCCTTGCAGCGGCCGACGATCTTGATGCAGTCGTTGAAGGTCACGAGCCCGAGATCCCCGGTCGAGAGCCATCCGTCCCGTAGCACCAGGGCCGTCTTTTCCGGATCCTTGTGGTATCCCGACATCATCTGGGGCCCCTTGGCATGGATCTCCCCGCGCCGGCCACGACCGAGATCGCGACGGGTGGGATCAGGGTAGAGGATGGCACCGGTGACGGGATCGACGATGCGGATTTCCGTTCCGGGGAAAGCGGGGCCGACCGTTCCGATGACCAGGCGATCCCATGTCCTGACGGCCAGCACGGTGCCCGACTCGGTGAGGCCGTATCCCTCCAGAACGGGGATCCCGATATCGTTGAAGAACTCGTCGACATGGGGTGGCAGTGCCCCTCCCCCCGAGATCGTTCCGCGGAAGCATCCTCCGACAACGGCGCGGAGTTTCCTCAGGACGAGCGCATCGAGCAGGAGGAACGGGAGGATGAAGAGCAGCCATGCCGCGGCATGAAAGGCCCCGAGAGCGAGCGAGACCGGGAACGAGCGTCCCGTGAGATCGACTTTCCTTCCGCTCAGGAAATCCTCCGCCCTTCGGACGGCATGCGATGAGATCCGGGCCGCGTGAAAGAGCGCCCGGCGGATCAGGGGTGCCTTTTCCACCGTGGAGAGGATCCTGCGGTGCAGCCCCTCCCAGAGCCGGGGCGCCGAGGTCATGATCGTGGGCCGCGCCGCCTTGAGATCCTCCCCCAAGTGCCGCAGCGTCGTGTAGTAGGTATGCAGACCGCTCGACACCGAGAGCATCTCGAAGACCCTCTCGTAGATATGCCAGACGGGAAGGATCGAGAGAGCCCTGTCCTCCGGCCCGAGGGCAAAGGGGAGATTCCTCACCTGCGAGATGATGGAGCCGTGGGAAAGCCGCACCCCCTTGGGCACACCCGTGGTGCCCGAGGTGTAGATGATCGTGTAGAGGTCCTCGGGATTCACTCCGGCGATCCGATCCTCAGCCCGGCGATCGCCCCCCACGCGCAATCCCTCGCCCGCGATTTCCAGATCGCGGAGTCGGTGGAAATTCCCGGTGGAGGCAATATCCGCGTCACCGGCCATGACGATGAGATGGCGCAGGCCGGGCAGGCGGTCGCGGACCGACTCCACCTTGGCCAGCACGGCCTCGTTCTCGACGAAAGCCACACCGACATCGGCATGCCCGAGGATGTAGGCGATCTCCTCGGCCGTGACATCAGAGGCGCGCGGCACATCGGCGGCACCGCAGAACTGCACGGCGGCATCCGCCAGGATCCACTCGAAGCGGTTGTCGGAGAGGATCGCGACATGATCGCGCGCCCCGACCCCGAGTTCGATCAATGCCGTGGCAAGTGCCAGCGACCGGTCACGCCACGCACGGTAAGAGAGGGAATAAAAAGTCCCGTCAGGACGACGGGAGGAGAATGCGGGGAGATCACCCCACCGCTCCCCCGCTTCCCAAATCAGGGAAGCGAGGTTCGGTGAATCGATTCGGCCGGCCATGGAAGACGACCGTCAGCAGTTGCTTAGAACGATGTGTGCTCGGAAGGAGTCGCCGCAATCGTCTCCGGAACGATGCCGAAGGAAGAGACACCCTCGGCAACATAGAGTCCTTCGCCTGCTTTCCTCACGCCGGCGAGCTTGCCGATGCGGACGTAGAGGGTCTG
>RFPR01000081.1 GCA_009928265.1 Pseudomonadota bacterium
GCGGTGGTGGCGGCCCAACCGTCGTAGACGACCCCGAGTTTTTCCCAAAGGGCGAGGAACTTTACTGTGACGCCGTCGACATACTCCTGCGGGGCGATTCCCTCTCGCTCCGCGCTCTGCTGAACTTTCTGACCGTGTTGGTCGACGCCAGTCAGGAGGAAGACCTCCTCCCCAGTCTGGCGGTGAAAACGGGCGAGGACATCGGCGAGAACCTTTTCGTAGGCATGCCCGATGTGGGGTGCCCCGTTCGTGTAGTCGATCGCGGTGGTAATGAAAAAGCGATTCATGGAATGGTTTGTGTGCCGGTTTGCGATCCCGGTGTCTCGGGGGCGATTTTGGCACCCCAGGAGAGGATCCGGGCCTTTGTGCCTGCGGACTCGGCCTCTGGGATCTGGTGGTTCCTCACATAAAACATGGAAAGGCTCGACCATGCCAGCTGGTCATTGGGCCTGAGTTGCGTGGCTCGGAGTCCTGCCTCGATCGCCTCGGGATAACGGCCGGTCTTCATCAACGCCATCCCGAGGGCATGCCAACCGTCGAAGCCCTCCGGTTCGAGTTCGGTGCAGCGGCGGTATTTCTCCACGGCGGCATCCAGCTCCCCAACCGCGATGTCGCCGCTCGCCTCGTCGAGGAGACGGGCGGCCTCGGCCGCTGGGTCCATTGCCGGATCAGGATCCACCGCGGCGGGTCTCGCCGCCGAGGATCCGGAGCTGGGCGGCTCCGCGCGAAGCACGTAGCCACTCCTGAAAGAGCAGCTCCTGCTCGTTGGATAGGATTGTCTTGGAGAGGGCGTTGCTGTGTTCCTTCCACTGGACATCGGTGAGCGGATCGCGTTTCTGCAGCCAGACGGCCATGGCGCCCCACGGTGCGGGCTGGAGCTGACCGAGTTCCCCTTCCTTGAGGCCGAGGGTTGAGGAGACAGCAGCCTGCTGCTCTGGCGAGAGCTTCGGATCGGAGGGAGCGATCGGGCCGACCTGCTGTGTCTTGAGCCCCGCGGCCTTGGCTACATCCGCAAAGGATTTCCCGGATGACATGGCCGCGCGAATCTGCTCAAGGGACTTGGTGGCGGCGGCTTGTGCGGCTTGTGCGGCCTTCTGGCGCTTCAAAAGATCCGTGATCTTCTGGGTCACTTCAGCCAACGCAAGCTGACGGGCGGGAGAGGAGCTCTCGACCGTCACGAGGTAGAAGGTATTCCCGTCCTGGATGAGATCGGAAACTTCCCCTGTTTTCTGGAGACGGAAAGCCCCGGCCACGACGCCTGCAGGAAGACCGGCATCCTTCTCCTTGCTGCTGCCGTCGCGCTCGACGGCTGGGGACTTCTTTGCCTGAAGGGAAGCCTTCGTGGCGGCTTTCGCAAAGTCGACTCCTTTGGCGATCTCTGCACGGATCGCCTTGCCCGCAGCCTCGGCCTGATCAGCCAATTTCTGGAGTGCGGAGGCGCGCTCCTTGCCCTCAAGCTTCTGCGAGGCAGCGGGGAGTTCGAAGGAAACGAAAGCGATGTCGCGTGTCTCCGGGGCAACGAGTCCCTGTTTGTTACGCTCGTAGAAGGCGGCGATCTCCTCCTGCTTTACCTCGGCGGTCTTGGTATAGGAATCGCTCTCGAAACGCAGCATCTGGGCGGTGACCGGTTGGTAGATCCGAGCGGCCTGACGCACCTGGGTTTCGCCGACGGCGACAGGCGAGGTGATCACACGGTAGAGGGAGGTCGTCCGGACGGAATCACGTACGATCTCCTCTAGCTGACGCTCGGTGAATCCCTTGGGCGCTAGCTGTTCCTGAAGAAAGGTCGCATACTTGGCTGAATCAAAGGCACCCGATGTTTGAAAAATCGTAAGCCCCTTGATCACCGAGGCGACCTGGTCATCGGTCACCCCGATACCAAGCAGCGGCGCCTCGTGGCGCATCACGGCGACATTCAGGATGAAATCGCTCAGGGAGGACTGCTCGTCGGATCCCAACCCGCCGAGATCTTTTACAAAATCGGTGAGCCCGAGACCGAGTGCGAGTCCGTAGGCGCGGGCTTCGCGGTCGACCTCAGCGCGTTGGACCGTGCGGCCATAGATTTCGAAGACATCATTGCGTCCGAACTTGTGGAACTTGTCAGTCGGATTGTAGAGCCAGATGAAGGCGACGATCGTCAGGATCGCGACGATGAGCATCAGGACCTGCTGGTTTTTTCGGAGGACGGCGAGCATGGAAATCAGTGGATGGGGAATGGGTGATCGGCTATCGGGCCTGAAAAGGCGATTCTTTTGACTACTGGGAGAGGCCCTTCAAGGCAAGCCCGGGGAGGTGAGCGACCCCTTCCCCATCACCTATCTCCTGCCCCTCATCAGCTACTTATTGACTGCGGCAGCCAACCTGCGGACGGCCTTGGTGAGTCCGGGATCCTCCAGCATCTCCAGAGCGTCGCTAAAGGGAAAAAGGCGGCGGCGGCGGACATTCTCTTCAGGCCAGCTCTTCAAGAGCTTGGAAATTTTCATCGCGTAGAGCTGAAGATGACGGCCGTCGAGCATCTGGCAGCGGGTGCGAAGATCCTGTCGGAGAGTTCCCAGTACGCCGGCCTCCTCGACCGCCTCCATGACGGCCACCTCGTGGGGGGTCATGTCGGGCTCTTGACGCCCCTTGGGGAAGATCCAGCGGCTTCCCGAGGAACTGGTGATCAGCAGGAGATGCAGTCGCCTGTCGATGAACGTGTAGGGGACGATGCCCAACTGGCACATCCCCGTGGGTTCGGGGGCACCGTGGATCGCCATCTCGGAGGTCTGATACTCCTCGCGTCGAGTCACTTCCTCACCCAAAAAATCGGGCTTTTTGAAGGATCTGGCCGATTCGGCATCCGGGAAGAAAATCTCGGCAAGGCGCAACGGGGCGTGCTCTCCGGTGAATTCGTCGATTTTCATCCTGAGGCGGCCGACTTTCATCATGTGACGAATCCGGCAGATACGCTGCCCCTCGGTGAAGGGCCAGAGCTTGTCAAATTGACCCTTGGTGATCCGGATCTCCTGTCCCGTCACCGAGCGCCCCGTCCTGTCCCGTGCCGAGAGATAATGGCTTCGCCCTTCGCGCCGGACACGGAGTTCCTGACCGCGTTCCCGAACGACATAACCCTGCTCGATCTCGATTCCGCGAGCCCTTGCCAATTGGGAGGGGGCGGAGACAACGAGGAATTTGCGGCGGACAGTGGCTGGGCTCTTCGGCATGGAGGTAATCTCTGGGGATTGACAACTCGCGCCGCAGCCCCATGATGTCAACCCGCCTTTTCTCAGGTGGAAACGATGGTGGCTGTAGCTCAACGGTAGAGCTCCGGTTTGTGGTACCGGCTGTTGCGGGTTCGAATCCCGTCAGCCACCCGTTTTCTTGATTTGGCTGATGGGATGAGAACGCAGTTCGACTGCCCACGCGTAAGCGCTATCCATGGAGGCGAAGCCTTTTCCGCAGAGCCCGCCGCAGGAGGGATAACCCCGTCAGCCACCCGTTTTCCGAAAAGGATGAAGTCTGAATGATGAATAACGAAAAAAGGCCCTGTGTTGACCGGGCCTTTGTCTTTTGGTGCTAACAGCCTAATAGGCTTTAGCTATCCACCTCCTTTTTGAGCTTCGCTCAAAAAGGTATGTCGTCTTCCTCGATTGGAGGCTGTGAGGGCGCGGAGCCGCGGCTGAAGCCGCCACCGGAAGAGGGTTGCTCGCGGCGTGCGGGACGCTCGGAATATTCCTCGTCGCCTCCACCGGAAGAGGATCCTCCCATCTTGGGCCCGAGCAGTTGCATCTCCTCGCCGACAACGCGGAGCTTGGACCGCTTCTGGCCGCTGGCTTTGTCTTCCCAGCTATCGAGTTGCAGGCGGCCCTCAATGTAGACCGGCTTCCCCTTGCGGCAGTATTCGCCGGCAATCTCAGCCAGGCGCCCCCAAAGGGTGACGTCGATGTACGTAACCTCCTCCTTGCGCTCCTCGCCGACCTTGTAGGTGCGGTTCACAGCGATGCCGAGATCGGTGACGGCGCTTCCTTTTGGGGTGTACTTGACTTCGGGATCACGGGTGACGTTCCCGATGATCATCACTTTGTTGAGGTTGGCCATAGGATGGGAGGAGCTGGAAGTTAGTGGTTAGAAGTTGGGGCGGGAGGACTGTTCGGATTGCTCCCAACAGCCTTCAGCCTAAAAGCCTTACTTGGCCTTCGCTGTCTTCTTGGCGGCCTTGCGGGCCTTGCCAGCGGGCTTGGCGGCTCCCTTGCGGAGGTAGTTCTGAAGAACAACTTCCTCGTCGAGGGTCAGCTTGGTCCGGATCTTGGCGATGGCAGCGGCCGGGGCGTTGACCACGTAGTTGACGAAGTAGGCGCTCTTGAGCTTCTCGTGCGGGTAGGCGAATTCACGGCGCTCGAGGCGCTGCACCTGCTCGACCTCTGCACCCTCGGAGGCGAGAAGCTTCTCGAGGCGCTCGACAAGGTCCTTGTTGGTCTCTTCCTTACCGGCGACGTTGAGGGCGAGAAGGATTTCGTAACGGTTTTTCATGGTTGTTCGGTTTGTTGGTGTTGGGATTTATCGGGAACGGAAAGCGCGTTGTAAAGGTTCATCGCCGTTTCCAGGCCCCGTTCGACCGCGCAGAGGACGGCCTCCGAGGAACGTGAAACGGCCTCCCTGATCACGGGGATTTCCTCGGGACGGAAGCGGGAAAGCACATGGCCTGCCAGATCGGCTCCCGAGGAGGCTCCCCCGACACCGATACGGAGGCGTGGCACCTGCTCGGTGGCAAAGTGAATGAGGACCGATTCAAGTCCCTTCTGGCCGCCCGAGCCCCCTTCGCGGCGAAGACGAATGGTTCCCGGGGGAAGAGCGACGTCATCGGCCACCACCAGCACGGAGCCATGGAGAATGCGGTAAAAACGGGCGTATCCGGCGACGGCTTCGCCGCTGAGATTCATGAAGGTTGCGGGTTTCAGCAGGACTAGGTCACTGCCGGGCACTTTGGCGACATGCGCGTCCCACTTGGCCTCCTTGGAAAAGCTGGCACCCAGACGGGAAGCCAATTCGTCGAGGACGGCAAACCCGGCGTTGTGACGTGTTCCCTCGTATTCCCTGCCGGGGTTTCCGAGACCCGCAATGAGGCGCAGCCCCGGGGCTTCAGAATCCGGCATGGGGAGAAAGAATCCGACGGATTACTTCTTGGCCGCCTCGCCCTCGGCGGGCTTCTTCTCCTTGATGACCTCGGGTCCCTTGGAAGCGTCGGCGGCTGCCGCAACGGGCTCGGCCTCGACCTTGGACTCGGCCACGATGAAGACGGTGAGATCGCCATCGCTGGTCGCCTTGACTCCCTCGGGCAGGACGAGATCGCGGACGTGGATGGACTGGTTGAGCCCCAGTGCGCTGACGTCGACGCGGATAATCTCGGGAAGATCCTTAGGAAGACACTCGATGTGGAGGGAGCGGAGACTCTGCTCGAGCAGGCCGCCGTAGTTCTTCACGCCGTCCGCCTCGCCCGTGGGCTCGATCGGAACCTCGGTGTTGAGCACCTCGTCCATGGCAACTTCGAGGAAGTCCACATGGAGAATATCGCCGCGCACGGGATGGTGCTGGACCTCTTGGATCAGGGAGAGCTTGTTGGAAACGCTGTTGCCGTCGGCGATGACCAGCTCGACGAGGATGTTCTCGCCGACCGCATGGGAAAGCAGGGCCGAAATCTCGCGCTGTTGGACCTCGAGGCTGGCAGGCTGATCCTTGTGACCGTAAACGACTGCGGGAACCAAGCCTCGGGAACGGAGGTGTTTGACGGAATTGCGACCGACATCGGCGCGGGGCCGGGCGGAAAGTTTGACCTGTTTAGCCATGGGATTGCGAAGGTTGTGCGGTTTTCTACGAGTGCTTGAGACGGAACAGCGAGCTGACCGACTCGCCTCCGTGGATGCGACGGATCCCCTCGCCGAGCAACTCGGCAATGGAAAGGACCCTGACGCGATCCCCCGATCCGGTGCGGACGGGGACGCTGTCGGTGGTGATGAGCTCCTTGATTTCGGAACCCTCCAACCGCTGAACCGCTAAATCTGTCAGCACTGCGTGCGAGACGCCAGCATAAATATCGCCGACCCCCCGGGTTCGCAGCATTTTGGCCGCGCTGGTCAGGGTTCCAGCCGTCTCCGTGATATCGTCGATGAGGAGCACATTCTTCCCCTCGACATCGCCGATGACGTGCAGCGCGTCCACCTCCGTGGCGTTCCGACGGCGTTTCACGACGATGGCAAGACCGGCCCCGAGGGCCTCGGCGTAGGCGCTGGCCATCTTGACGCCGCCGACATCGGGAGAGACGACCACGAGGTTCTCGATCTGTTTGGCGCGAATGTACTCGACCATCACGGGAAGCGCATAGAGGTGGTCGACCGGGATGTCGAAGAAGCCCTGCAACTGCTGAGCGTGCAGGTCCATCGTGAGGACGCGGTTGACGCCGGCCGCCACGAGGATGTTGGCCACCAGCTTCGCCGTGATCGGGACGCGGGGCTGGTCCTTGCGGTCCTGGCGGGCGTAGCCAAAGAAGGGGATCACCGCGGTGATGCGGTCGGCACTCGCACGGCGCACCGCATCCACCATGATGAGCAGCTCCATGATGTTCTGGTTGCTCGGGGGGCAGGTCGGCTGGACAATGAAGACGTCGCGGCCGCGGACGTTGTCGTTGATCTTCACAAAGGTCTCTCCATCCGGGAAGGAAGAGACCGTGGCGTCGCCGAGCGGCCGGCCGAGATAGGAGGCGATTTCGAGGGCAAGCTGCCGGTGGGCCGAGCCGCTGAAGATCTGAATTTCCGGATTTCCGTTCATAAGTGGCGCAAGGCTACATCCACGCGCCGTCGTGGCGCACGAAGAAAGCGGGATGGCCCTTTTTTTTAAGCGGGAGGCCGACTCAGGAAAGCCCGGAAACGATCCCGGCGACCACTTCCTCCTGCTCCTCACGGCGCAGGCCCGGGAAGATGGGAAGGGCGAGCGTCTCGAGTGCAGCCTGCTCGGAAACAGGAAAATCACCCTTCTTGTGGCCGAGGTAGGCGAAGCACTCCTGCAGGTGGAGTGGGACGGGATAGTAGATCGCGGTGCCGATCTTGCGGTCCGTGAGAAACTTCTGAAGGGCATCCCTCTTCCCTCCGCTGATCCTGATCACATACTGGTGGAAGATGTGATGATCTCGCACCGAGTCGGACTGATCGCGGTGTGGCTCCGGCGGCAGAACCAAGCGGTCAAGGAGTCCCGCTGCGGTGAAGAGTTCGCGGTAGGCTTCGGCATTCGCTCGGCGCGTGGCGTTCCAACCGTCAAGGAACGGGAGTTTTGCCCGTAGCACGGCGGCCTGCATCGCATCGATACGGAAATTCCCGCCGACCACCTTGTGGTAGTAACGCTCCTCCATGCCATGGTTGCGAATCCTCCTCAGCTTCTCGGCCATTCCGGCATCGAGGCAGAGTGCTGCACCGGCATCGCCCGCGGCACCGAGGTTTTTGCTCGGATAGAAGCTGACATAGGAGGTGGGGGCGATGATTCCGGCGGTCTTGAGGCCTTCTTTGGAATGATACTTGCCTCCCAAGATCTGCGCAGCGTCCTCCAGGATCTCGATCCCGAAATCGGCGGCGACCGCACCGAGCGCGTCCATATCACAGACAGCACCGAAGAGATGGATCGGAACAATGAGGCGGACACGGTTGCCGTGCGCGGAGAGCAGGTTGCCGTCGCCGTCCCGCTTCAACCCCGCCAGCAGGCTCCGGAGCGACTCCGGATCCATCATGAAGGTGGCCGGATCGATGTCGCAGAAGACGATCTCGGCACCCGTGCGATGGATGCATCCGGCGGTTGCAAAAAAGGTGTAGGGCGTGGAGATGACGGCGTCTCCATGGCCGATCTCCATTGCCATCAGGAGGGCGAGCTGGGCGTCGGTGCCTGACGACATCCCGATGGCGTGTCCTCCTCCGAGGTATGCGGAAAGATCGTTCTCGAACGCCTCCACCTCGGAACCCAGCACATAGCCGCGGTGGCCCAATACTCGCAAGGCCGCCTCGCGGACGGCGTCATCAACCTCGGGGCCTAGCCGGCCCAGGTCAAAAAGAGGAACGGACACCGGAGGACCTCCGGGTTACTTGGCGATGCCGAACTCGGCGCGGCGATTCTTGGCCCAGGCGGCCTCATTACTTGCCGGGTCGGCTGGCATCTCTTTTCCAAAGCTGACGGTCTGGACCTCGTTGGCACGGAGCCCCTTGGCGATCAGCGCCTCGCGGACGGCCAGCGCGCGCTTTTCTCCGAGGCTACGGTTGTACTCCTCGGTGCCTCGCTCGTCGGTGAAGCCGGCGACAATGACCGTCTTGCCGCTGCCCTTGAGGGCGCTGGCGACAGCGTCGACCTTTGACTCCTGATCAGGAGAGACCGAGGAGCTGTCATAACCGAACTGGACCGGAGCATAGAGGCCGCGCTGGACATTGGCGCCGAGGAAGTTGGCACCCTCGGTGCGCTCTCCGAGCGGCGTGCCGCTCACATAGTCGCCGTCGACGCCTGCATACTGTTTTTTCTTTTTGTTGGCGCAGCCGGAAAGAGCCAACAGGGCAGTCAAGGAAAGGATGGCAACGGGATGGGATCGCATGGCTCCATGGAGTCTCAAAGCGGCCAAAAGATCAAGAAACCTCTGAGTGCGCAGGATCAGCGAGGCAGTTCGCGCTCGTCCACCGTGGCGACCAACTCGTCGAACCAGTCGTCGCCGCGGAGCAGCAGGTGGAAGTCGAGCAGGTCGTCCGGGGTGAGCGGCGGGCCCATGCGACGCTCGGCCAGCTCGGCCGGACGACGCCACACCTGGAGCCGCACTCCGGAGGACACCAACAGGTCGACGATACGACGGCTGGCATCTTTCGCCACCGCTCGCTGACATTCTGGGCAGCGGAAACAGTAGGAGCCCCGATC
>RFPR01000082.1 GCA_009928265.1 Pseudomonadota bacterium
TAAGGCCCAGATGGGTGCCGTGATGAAAGTCGCCCAGGCCAAGGCCGATGGCCGCGCTGACGGACGCAGCCTCAGTGCCGAGGTCCAGAAGCAGCTTCCCTGATTGGGTAAGTAGCTTTCGGGAAGTCCGGGCCCCCGCCATGACCCAAGGCATTTCCACTGCGGCAGCCGTCATTGTTGGCGGAGGTTCCGGGACTCGCTTTGGTGGTGACAAGCTCACCGGGGTGATTGCTGGTAAGCCCCTGATTGCCCACACGCTTTTGGCGTTTGAGGCCTCGACCGGGATTTCGGCGATCGTTCTCGTGGTTCCTGCAGGACGCGAGGAAGAGTTTCGCTCCATCGCACAGAATGCAGGGATCTCAAAGCTCACCGCTGTGGTATCCGGGGGATCTCATCGCCATGAGTCCGTCCTCAATGGACTGAATACTTTGCCTGCTGGGATTGATTTTGCGGCGATTCATGATGCCGCACGTCCGCTGATCACGCCCGAGTTGATTGCTCGAACCTTGGAGACCGCTTCACGTGAAGGAGCCGCCGCTGTTGCCGCACCCGTCACTGATACGCTTCATCGGATCGACTCCTCAGGTCATGCGGCGGGAACGGTTGATCGTTCCTTGCTGCGAGCGATGCAGACTCCGCAGGTTTTCCGTGTGCAGGAAATCGTGAGTATTTTTGATTCTGCGGAGGGAATCCCCACGGACGAGGTTTCCGTGGCGATAGCCGCTGGAAAGAAAGTCGCTCTCGTCGAACACGCCGAACCAAATCTGAAGGTTACCTGGCCGCAGGATGTCATCATGGCGGAGGCTCTGCTTCTGGACCGAACCAAGTTAGGACTAGGATCATGAAGTCTCAGATTTCGACGCTTCCCAACGGACTCCGTGTCGCCACCTGCGCGATGCCCTCATCGCAGACCGTGGCGGTGGGCCTTTGGGCAGCTGTTGGGGCGCGTCATGAATCCGCCCGAATCGGCGGGATCTCTCATTTCCTGGAGCATCTGCTCTTCAAGGGAACGAAGAAGCGGAGTGCCCGCAGGATCAGTGAGGAAGTCGAGGGAGTGGGCGGAGATCTGAACGCCTACACCGCCGAGGAGCGCACCTGCTACTACGCTGCCGCCTCCGTTGAGCATTTGGGCCGCGTCACCGATGTGCTCTGCGACATGTATCGAAATTCCCGCCTCGATGCCGGAGAGATCGAGCGGGAGAGGGGTGTCATCGCCGAGGAGATCGAGATGATCCGGGACGAGCCGGCCCAGCATGTCCATGAACTCCTCACCGCGGAGACCTGGCACGGCAACTCGCTTGCCCATCCGATCACCGGCACGAGAAAAAGCCTCACAGCAATCACCCGTAGGGATCTCAAAGGGCACCTAGCCTCCTACTACAACGCCGCCAGCACCATCCTGAGCGCAGCGGGAGACGTTGATCATGCCGAGATCGTTAAGATGGCCACCAATCTTCTCGGAGGTCTTCCGAAGGGAGGTGTCCCGAAAAAGTCACTAGCTCCTAAACGTCAGAGTGCGCCGCGTGTCGTCGTGGAATCGCGTGATACCCAGCAGACCCAGATGGCCTTTTCCTTCCGTGGGATTGGAGCCCATGACCCGAGGCGCTACGCCGTCTCCCTGCTCCATATCCTGCTCGGTGGAAACATGAGTTCCCGCCTCTTTCAGGAACTTCGTGAGAAGCGCGGTCTCTGCTACTCCGTCAGCACGGCCCTTTCCACCCACTCCGACTGCGGAGCCTTCGAGATTTCCCTCGGTCTCGACGGTGAGAAAGTGGAAAAAGCCCTTGGATTGATCCTCAAGGAATGCGACCGGATAGCGGAAAAGGGCCCTTCCAAGTCCGAACTCAAGCGGGCCAGCGACTACTCCATCGGCACCAGTCGGATGGCTCTGGAACGAGCCTCCACCCATAACTATCGTCTCGGAACGGCCCTGCTCACCTACGGAAAGATCGTGTCGCCTGAACAGGTCTACGATCGCCTGGCCAAGGTCACCCCGGAGGAGATTCGCAAGGTGGCTTCTCAGGTCTTAATTCGCCGTACTCTTTGCCTCGCCATGGTCGGCCCCGGGCCTTCAAGGGAAAAGTTGATGGGACAGATTCGAGGGAAATAACCGATTTGGATTTTCTCGCGCAGAGACGCAGAGGCGCGGAGAAAAAATTTAGGTAATCAAGGAACTCGAGTGGTTACGCTGCTCCCCGCCAAATGCCGGGCCGTGGGAACGGCCGGGATAGACTACGCGCATCGTAGCCCCATTTGATAAAATGGGGCGCTACTTGCGGGAGCGAGAGCGTCAAATCCCAACCCTATGCAGTCAGGCGTTCGCAGGCGGTGACGGTATTGCTCATCAACATGGCAATCGTCATTGGACCAACTCCTCCGGGAACTGGGGTGATCGCTTTGCACTTCGAAGCCACGGCGTCGAAGTCGACATCGCCTACAAGACGGTAGCCGGTTTTGGTCGTCGTATCCTCGACACGGTTGATGCCGACATCGATGACGACGGCACCTTCCTTAATGTGTTCGGCTCCGAGCGCCTTGGGGCGACCGATGGCCGCAATGACGATGTCGGCGCGGTGGGTGACTGCCGCGAGATCTTTTGTCCGCGAATGGGCGATGGTGACCGTGGCATCTCCGCCTTTCCCCTTAGCCATCAGGAGAAGGGCCATCGGCTTTCCGACAATGAGGCTGCGGCCGACGACGACGATTTCGGCTCCGGAAGTCTCGATTCCAGCCGCGATGAGGAGGCGCTGGCAACCGAGTGGAGTGCATGGGACAAAGGCGGTTGGATCCTCCATGGCTAGCTTGGCCACGTTGACGGGATGGAATCCGTCGACATCCTTGCGCGGGTCGATGGCCAGAGTGACCTGGTGCTCATCGATGTGCTTGGGAGGCGGCGACTGAACGAGGATACCGTGGATCTCCGGGTCAACATTGAGCTTGGTGACCAGATCGAGCAGTTCCTCCTGCGTGGTGGAGGCTGGGAGCTCGATCTTGCGTGAATGCATACCGAGAGAAGCGCAGGTGCGGTCCTTGTTGCGGACGTAGGCCTGGGAAGCGGGATCCTCGCCGATGAGCACGACGGCAAGTCCGGGAGTAATGCCGCGAGCCTTCAGGGCCTCGATGCGTGCACGGGTTTCGTGTTCGACTTCGGCGGCGACCGCCTTGCCATCAATGAGCTTCATAGTTCGTTATCGTTGCGGATTGCTTCTTCCTTGAGAAGGGTTTCCAAGCGGAGTCGTTCGGCTTCCAGATCGGTCGCCTCCGGGTCGACCGTCAGGTAGGGATCCATTACAATGTCCACTCTTGAAAAGGGAAGGGGGATGGCGAAGTTATCCCATGTCTTGAGACGGATCGCCCAGTGGTAGCGGGCATGGAGGGGCATGATGGGGATACCGGTTTTCTGCGCCAGGAAGACGGCGCCGGGTCCAAGCGAATATTTCGGTCCGCGTGGGCCGTCCGGCGTGATGGCGAGGTCAACGCCCGCCTCCAAAAGCGCGGAGAGTTCACGGATTGCGGTCGAGCCCCGCCTAGAGCTAGAACCACGGACCGAACCCATGCCGAGGTTGGCCATGACGCCTGCGAGGATGTCGCCGTCCTTGCTCGGACTGGTCAGGACGCTCACTCCCTTGCGGCTCGGGTGCTTTGCCGGATAGTGGCGCAAGAAGCCGATGGAAATCGCCGGGATGCGGTTATGCCAGAAGACAAGGATACGAGGTCCGGGCGGGGGATTGGTGAGAAATCCGGAGCTGTCTGTCACCCGAAGCCTGATCGTGGAAAAGATCAGGCGGGCGAGGTTCGCGGCGAGGGCCGCAAGGAGTGCCTGCTTGTTGATTTTTCCGGCCATTTATTCCGCCGGAGCAATGTCTTCCTTCCAACGGCAGGCGTTCGGAGCGTGGATGCCGAGTTGGTCAAGGACGCGCCAGACGACCGTGTCGGCCAGTTCGTCGAAATCCTTGGGGTGACTGTAGAAGGAGGGGGAGGCGGGCAGGATGATCGCTCCGGCCTCAGTGAGCGTAACGATGTTACGAGCATGGATCAGGTTCCACGGTGTCTCGCGGGGGACGATGATGAGCTTGCGGCGCTCCTTGAGGAAGACGTCGGCAGCCCGCAGGATCAGGTTCTCACTGGTCCCAGCAGCGATCCTCCCCATGGTTCCCATGGAACTAGGCATGATGATCATGCCGTCGAAGAGGGCGCTTCCGCTGGCAAAGGGGGCGTTCATCGACTTCTCGCTGTGCTCGATGACTCCGGGGGGCAGCTTTAACTCCCCGATCTCTTCGTGAATCACCTGCTTGGCATAAGGCGAGAGAACCAGATGGATCTCATGTCCTCCCTCTCCAAGGTGATGGAGGAGCCGCTGGAGATAGATGGAGCCGCTGGCTCCGGTGGCGGCGAGGACAAGACGCATTAGTTTGGGAGCTGGGCGCTCGGTTATGGGATCTGGGGACTAGAGCAGCCCGGCAGAGCCGAGGGTTGTGCGGAGCTTGGTGGCTCGCTCGAGGAGTTCTTTATAAATCGCGGCGTTCTTCGAATCAGGGGTGCAGCGGGTTGATTCGTCGAGAGTGACTAGTCGCGCACAAAGGGCATGCAACGCCGCTGTGGAATGATCCTCCCCCGCCGCCCAAGCGGCCTGAATGGCTCCGCCAAGCGCGGCTCCCTCGCTGGAAGTGAGGCATACGGTCGGCACGCCGAAGACATCGGCGCAGAGTTGGCGCCAGAATGGGCTCTTGGTGCCGCCTCCGGTGATGCGGATTTCGGTAGGGTTGACGCCAAGGGCCCGGAAACAATCCAGTCCGTAGGCGAGGCCTAGGGTCACGCCCTCCATCGCGGCCCGGGCGATATGGGCGGGAGTGAAATTTTTGGTCGTGATGCCATGGAGGACGCCGCTTCCCTTAGGGAGATTCGGGGTTCGTTCCCCGGCGAGGTAGGGGAGGAGCAGGAGACCATCACTTCCAGCGGGGATGGTGGCTGCCTCGGTGGCGTACTGGTCATGGCTCCAGCCTTCGAAGAGAGCACGGGTCAGTTCCGTGACGAGCGTAACGTTCATCGTGCAGGCGAGCGGCATCCATGAGCCGGTGCTGTCGCAGAAGGCGGCAACTTCCCCCTTTGGATCGACGACAGGGGAGGGGCTGAAAGCGTACAGGGTGCCTGAGGTACCGAGGCTGGCGGTCATGATGCCGGGGCTCACGTTGCCGGTGCCGATGGCGCCCATCATATTGTCTCCTCCTCCGGAGCTCACAACGACGCTGGCGGAGAGATTCCATTGTGAGATGAGATCGGAGCGAAGAGTCCCTGCGGTAACTTCCGAGGAGCGGAGCGGAGGGAGCTTTGTCGCTAGTCCAGGTGCCACGGCATCCAGCACGGACTGTGACCATGTGCGGGTCTTCACATCGAGAAGGGCGGTGCCGGAGGCGTCGCCGTATTCCATCGATTTCACACCGGTGAGCCACCAGTTGATGTAGTCGTGGGGTAGGAGGACAGAGGAAGTCTTCTCCCAGTTGGAGGGTTCATTCTTACGAACCCAGAGGATCTTCGGCGCCGTGTAACCGGTAAGCATGGCGTTGCCGGTGAGTTCCACGACCTTGGCCTCTCCTCCGAGAGCCTTGGTCAACTCGGCGCATTCAGCGGTTGTGGAGGTGTCGCACCAGAGTTTGGCAGGACGGACGACCTGATCCTGGGAATCGAGAAGAACCAGTCCGTGTTGCTGTCCGCTGACGCCGATTCCGGCAACTTCCGTGCTACGGGTTCCGAGTTGTTCCAAAACCTTGGAAATCGTGGCCTCGACGGCGGAGATCCAGACGGCCGGATCCTGTTCCATCGCTCCCTCTTCCTTGGCTTCAACGAAACCGTAGGCCAGTTGTGCGCTGGCAAGGATTTCTCCGGTCGCCGTATCGAGGGCGACGGTCTTGGTGCTTTGGGTTCCGCTGTCGATGCCGAGGGTGATCATTCGAAAAAAGTATGAAGGATGAATGAAGAATGATGAAGTGATTAAACCTAAGAGCGGAAGCTTAAGAATTTAGATTCACAGCGATCAAGGGGATGAAAGAAATGCTCCAAAGAGAGTGAAAACCACCAAAGACACAAAACAGCACGAACCAAGAGCCTGAGAAGGCAGTGAAAATTTTTCATTCCTTCTTGCCAAGGCAATGCATGGAGGGCATTCTACCAAACCATTTCCGGGTGATTCCCCGGGCAACCCTTTCTGTCATGAGCATCATCGCCACCATCGAAAAAGAGCAATTCAAAACCGACCTCGTGGAGTTCCAGGTGGGTGATACCATCTGTGTTCATACCCGCGTTATCGAGGGTGACAAGGAGCGTATCCAGAAGTACGCCGGCATCGTCATCGGTCGCAAAGGCACCGGAATCAATGCCAACTTCACCGTTCGCCGCGTTAGCTTCGGAGAGGGTGTTGAGCGTGTGTTCCCGCTTCACTCGCCCCGCATCGCCAAGCTCGAGGTCGAGAAGCGCGGATCGGTCCGCCGTTCCAAGCTCAACTACCTCCGTGACCGCAAGGGTAAGGCCGCTGTCACTGTGAAGGACAAGGCTCAGGAAATCGCCTAAGAAGTTTTTTTCCCGATGACGCTCGAACGTCGCGGGAAGGTTTCCAAGAAGGGCCTCCGGAAATCCGGAGGCCCTTCGCTTTTTCCCAATCTGGAGCATGAGGAAGAACTGCATGCCCGGGGCATCCGCCCGGTCGCCGGGGTCGATGAGGCGGGAAGGGGACCGCTGGCCGGTCCCGTGGTCGCCGGTGCGGTGATCTTGCCCGAGGGATTCGGGTTTGAGGGACTGGACGACTCCAAGAAACTAAACCATGCGAAGAGGGAAGGATTGTTTGAGGCAATCACTCAAAATCCTAAGATCCGATTCGCTATTGCTGAGGCCAGTTCACAGGAAATCGGTCATCTGAATATCCTGCGGGCAACCCATCTGGCCATGAGTCGCGCTCTGGAAGGGCTGAAGAAAAACGGACATCCTCCCGCCCATGCCCTCGTGGATGGTCTTCCTGCAAAGGGGCTTCCCGTGGATCAGACTGCACTCGTCGGGGGAGATGGCCTCAGTCTCAGCATTGCCGCAGCCAGTATCCTGGCCAAGGTGAGCCGAGACCGGATCATGGAGGAACTCGACAGGGAGTTTCCGCAGTACGGATTTGCCATCCATCGCGGCTATGCCACAGCCGATCATCTGGCTATGCTCAGGAAGCATGGACCTTGCCCGCATCATCGCCTCGGTTTTGCTCCGGTCGACCAACCCACCTTCGGTTTCTGAGGGACATCTGGCTCTGGGCCGATGGGGTGAGGAAACGGCCGCCCGTTATCTGAAGCGGAAGGGATGGAAGATTCTCCGTCGGAACTTCTGTCCTCCGAGGGGGGGAGAAGTCGATCTCGTCTGCCGTGACCGTGACACGCTTGTCTTTGCCGAGGTGAAAACGCGCCGTTCCGATGAGATGGGACGCCCGCTCGATGCCGTGGACGCCAAAAAACAGCGACTGATCCGTCAGGGAGCCCTCT
This sequence comes from Pseudomonadota bacterium, assembly GCA_009928265.1. Taxonomy (GTDB): domain Bacteria; phylum Verrucomicrobiota; class Verrucomicrobiia; order Chthoniobacterales; family UBA6821; genus UBA6821. The sequence continues at coordinate 7,512 of RFPR01000082.1, forward strand.
ATTGGCTCCGACTCCTCGAGATGCCAGATATCACCTTCCGATTCGATGTAATTGAGGTACTGGCCACGGATCCTGTCGAGATCCGAGTTATTGAGTCGGCGTTCACCCTCCCCGATCCACTCAGATATTAAAACCTTCCAAGGATTGGATATTTGGATGACGCGCTGGCCGCCAAGCGAAGCTGTAGTAGAGCTACTGCGAGCGCAGGCGAACAACGCGCGGCGCCAAAAAGCCAATTCCTTATTTAGAAAGGGAGAGCTTGGTCATCAGGTCCGTTGTCAGCGACTCCAATTCGATCGAGACCACTTCGACGCGGCGGGTGAAGTAATTGTAGGCGACCAGATTTGGAACGGCGACGCCGAGACCGACGATGGTGCAGTTCAGTGCCTCGGAGATACCGTTGGCCACCATCTGGGGATCCCCGCCGATGTTGGCGAAGATGCCGACGAGTCCGGAGAGGGTGCCGAGGAGTCCGAGCAGAGGCGAGATTCCGGTTGTGATCTCAAGGAAGACGAGTCCTGATTCTAGGCGGGATATCTCGTGGCGGGCGCGGGTCTGGACGGCGTCGAGGATTTCGGTGCGCGGCCAGTTGCGATGCTGAAGCACGTTGTCCAAAACCCGGGAAAGAGGGGATGGCTCCTGACGGAGGACGCGCTCCAGGGTCTCGGTGCTGCCTCCCTTGAAGGCCTGCAGGGCGCGGATCACCTCCATCGGGAGGGCGCGGTCCATCTTGATTACCCTGGCTCGCTGCAGGATGACCGCAAGCGAGAAGACCGAGAGGATCAGCAGTGCGAACATGAAGAATCCGCCCTGGACGAAGAATTTGATGAACCCGGGAAGGGTGGCGAGTAGCAGTGGCATGGGATCAGTAGATGGTGAAGCTATAGTCGATTTCGAGGCAGCCGTTCTGAATCGTCGGGACGACGTCGGCCGGGATCGGCGGAAGCTTGGCGTCCATAATTGAACGGAGGCTGCAATCCGTCAAAGACTCATTGCCATTGCTGCGTACGACTCGCAGACCCATGACCTTGCCTGAGGCGTTGACTTTGAAATTGACGTCGACCGTTCCGATGCTCAGCAGGCCCATCCGCTCGTCGACGTAGTAATACCAGCGTGAGCCGATGGCGTCGGCGACGGCTTTCTTGTATCGGCCGATCGGGGTGGCCTCCGCAGCCACGGAGGAGCGTCCTCTATTGGAGATATTTCCCCGGATGACAGTCTGGCGTGTCTCGGCTTGGTAGCCTTTGGTGGTACCTGCCGAACCGGGGGTCGAAGGTGCGGCGGGATTAGAGGGGGATGGCTGGTTGGGCTTGGGGGGGCTGTGAGGAGAAGTGTCAGGAGGTTGGAGCAGCTTGAGGTTATTTGGAGGCGGTGTGGAGGTAGGTGTCGGGGATGGTGT
>RFPR01000083.1 GCA_009928265.1 Pseudomonadota bacterium
AGGAAGGCCCCGAAGTCGGTGATGTTCTTCACCGTACCCTCGACCTTGTCTCCGGCGCTCATGGTGCCGAGGAACTGCTGACGGCGTTCGCTGCGCTCGGCCTCGATGAGCTCGCGGCGGCTGAGGACGACGTTCTTGCGGTCCTCGTTGAGCTTCACGATCTTGAAATCGTAGGTGTTACCGACGAAGGAGGTGAGGTCCTTCGGTGGATTGATATCGACCTGGGAAGCGGGAAGGAAGGCCTCGACGCCGACGTTGACGATGAGACCGCCCTTCACGACGGACTTCACGCGGCCCTTGATGATGCCTTCAGCCTCGAACAACTTGACGATCTTGGACCAGTTCTGGCGCTGGGAGGCCTTCTGCTTGGAAAGGATAACCATGCCCTGGTCGTTTTCGAGGCGCTCGAGGAGAACCTCGACCTCGTCACCGACCTGGATTTCGTCCGGGTCGTCGAATTCGGATGCGGAAACCACACCCTCGGACTTGTAGCCGATGTCGATGAGGAATTCCTTGGGGCGTTTCTCGAGGACGTGCCCTTTCACGATGCTTCCTTCACGGTAGTTTTTGACCGAGGAGGCGATGAGTTGCTGAAGATCAGCGATTGATGTTGTCATGATGTGTTTGATGACTTCCGCAGAGAGATCGTGACCGACCTGTCCGGACGTGGCTCCTTTTAAGCGACGGCGGAAGAGCAGAAAATCTTATCAATCCCTGCTTGCAGGGCAACGCCTTTTTCTCCTTTTTAGTTAGTTTTATGACACCCGCTTCTGAGATTCGTCCCCTGCATTTCCTCCAAAAGGATGAACTGGAGGAGCGTCTTCGGGCACTGGGGCAGCCGGCTTACCGTGCAGGGCAGATTTTGGACTGGGCCTATGGTCGGGACAAGCGTGTCGAATCGTGGGAGGGGATGACCAATCTCCCTGCCGCCCTTCGGTCTGCTCTTGCCGAGAGTCATCCGATTTCCTTGCCCGAGGTGGTGACTGTCAGCGGTTCCAAGGACACAACCCGCAAGCTGCTTCTCCGTCTCCGGGATGGTGAACTGATTGAGACGGTACTGATTCCAGCCTCGCCCGCCCTCTACGGTGAGGAATCGGACCGCCGTACCCTCTGCGTTTCCTCTCAGGTTGGATGCGCCTACGGCTGCAAATTCTGCGCGAGCGGCCTTGATGGATGGAAACGTCACCTTACCGCGGACGAGATCGTCGGACAGGTGCTGCTTGCTGAGAAGATCTCCGGTGAGCGGATCAATAACCTTGTCTTCATGGGGATGGGAGAGCCGATGGCGAATTACGACAACTGGCTACGGGCCGTCTCGATCCTGAATGCCCCTTGGGGTGTCGGCCTCGGGGCTCGCAAAATGACTGTCTCTACGAGCGGCTTGGTACCCCGAATTCGCGATCTCGCCGACCAACCGCTTCAGATCAGGTTGGCGATATCCCTGCACGGGGCTAGTGACGAGGTACGAGGGCAGATCATGCCGGTGAACAAAAAACACCCCGTCGAAGAGTTAATGGAAGCCTGCTCCTATTACTGCGAGCGCAAGAAGCAGATGATCACTTTCGAATACATTCTGATCGAGGGGGTAAATGATGCCCCCGGGGAGGCGCGCTTGCTTGCCGAACGGGCCAGGGGATTGAGGGCAAAGATTAACCTGATCCCCTACAATACGGTGGATGGATTGCCGTGGAAGCGTCCTTCCGAGGATGTTCAGGAGGAGTTTCTCTCGATCCTGCTAGGTCGAGGGATTGCCGCCACCATCAGGCGCGAAAAGGGACACGACATTGATGCAGCATGCGGGCAGTTACGCCGGAGGATGTCTGCCGGCTGATTATTGCCTTGAGCCGCGTTGACATTTCCCGATTGCGCCGTTTGGAATTTCCCATCGCATGAGCCATCACGATTCTGATTCACGCATCACCGCATCGAGGCGGACTGTCATCATCGGTGATGTGCACGGATGCATCGAGGAACTCCATAGGCTCCTCGATGAGATTGAGGTGAGTGAGAACGATGATCTCATCAGCGTGGGCGATCTCGTCCGTAAAGGGCCGGACAGTGCTTCGGTCCTTCGTTGGGCCATGCAGACCCCAAACCTGCGCTGTGTCCTTGGCAATCATGATGCACGCCTTCTGCTTCGTTGGCTTGAGGGGCAGAAGCCCGAGCGTGGTACACCGGACTGGGAGCTGCGTCGTCAATTGGGTGATTCCTACAACGATGTCATGGAATACATCCGCTCATGGCCGCTCTACATTGACTCGGGAGACTTTCTTGTGGTCCATGCCGGTCTCGATCCACGGATCCCTGACGTTCGGCTTCAATCTCCGCAAGATCTCATGACCATCAGGATTCCGGAGGGAATGGACTCCCCCTGGTATGAATCCTACAAACAGGAGAAACTGGTGATCTTCGGGCACTGGGCCCGGAATGAGCCGCTGATTCGTCCCAATGCGATCGGTTTGGACACGGGATGCGTCTATGGCGGAAGACTCACCGCCTTGATCCTTCCGGAGCGGCGTCTTGTCAGCATCCCCTCCGCCAAGGCTTATCAGCGCAAGGACTGACGCGATGAGTGAGTTGTCATCCTCTCGGTATCCGACGCGACTTTCGGGATTTCTCGGGGGTGTTTTTCTGACCCAGATCGTCGACAGCGCCCTTCATCTCGCCCAACCCCTTCTGCTTGCCAAGATTTCGGGGTCGATGGGTGGGGCAGCTTTTTTCTCGGCCTTTGACACAGCGGTCCACATGGCCGGCACCTATTGGGGTGGGTGGCCAACCGATCGTTTCGGTGCCCGTCGCGTTTTGGTGACCTCCACCTTTCTCCGCGCTGTCGTACTGGCATGGATTCCTGTCATGATGATCGGAGGATTCATGAACCTCTGGCTGGCAATGGGGTGCTACACGCTGGAGGCCCTGATCCGTGGATTTGTTGATGCCTCGGTCCACACTGTTCCCCTCGAGTTGGCGCAACATCACACTGAGGAACTGGATCGGATCAATTCACGCTATGAGCTGACTTTTGACCTCGGTGGAGTCGCCGGCCCCCTGATGCTTGGAGGACTCATGATTTGGGGAGGGAAAGTCGCGCCTCACATTATTATTCCCGCGGGATTCGTACTGTCGTCCGTTTTCTATTTGTTTATTCCCGAGAGGAAGGTGGGGGAAAGGACATCCTCGGGATTACACGGGCATGTCCCAAGGCATGGACATCTTCCCTCCGGCGGTTCCTGGTCTGGTATCAGGCACATCCTCACCCACCGACCCCTGCTCATTGCCTGTGCCGGGCTTATGTCATTCAGCATCTATCCGCTGCGTAAGTTGCTCAGCGCGTTTTTCGCGAAAGCATTGCTTCAAAAGTCTAGCTTGGTTGGGCACGTCGGCGCTGCCTTTGCTTTGGGAGGTGTGGTCGGCGCGCTGATCTACTCGCGGACCAAGCACCGTGGTTCCGGATTCCTCTGGATTATGTTCGGAGCTGTCGGCACCTTCCTGTTGGCCGTCGGTTGGATGCCTGCCAATCTCTGGATCATGGTCGGGGCTGTGTTTTTGTTCGGTGTCGCCAATGTCTGCGCGAGGTTAACCCTGATCCGCAAGAGACAAGAATTGACGCCGCTTGAACACGCGGGAGGGGTAACCTCTGCGTCCCAGTTTGGAGTGAACGCGGTCTCGGTAGTCATGAAAGCCATTGTGGGTGCTGCCTTCTCGCTGGGCTTGGGCGCGCATGGTGCCTTCGCCATTGTGGGAGCTATCCTCGGCCTGTTGGCCTTGGCTCAACTCTATCTGGCGAGATTCTTGGCCAGACACGATATCACCAAGCTCTGATCCGATCTCCAGGTTGTCAGTTCGGTGAGAGAACACTGCAGACTTTTTGGTCCGCATAGACACCGGGTCTGACCACCAAAGGATCCTTTCCGGCATTTTCAAAGGTCACATCGCCACGCAGAACAACGCCGGGTTCGATCCTTACGGGGCCACGAACCGTCAGCGAACGGCAATCGATAAGGCTAGGCGTATCGAGTTGATCAAGTTGCTCGACCAGTTTGTATTCACCGGAGAGGGAGATGTCGGGAGGGATTCCTTTTCTTGCCGAGGAGAGTGCGACTTGTCCGTCCTCTCTGATCTCATAGGCATCCGAGCGTAAGGCGAGTAGGTCGGCGGTGGTTTTTACAGGTGCGAAGCGGTTGCGCGGCACCTCGATCGCAGTGGCTCCCTCGAAGCACTCGATGGCCGCACCCATCGCTGTTTCCAATTGCAAAACGGGTGTGGATTCCTTGTCTCGCGGATCGACTGTCTTGCTGTTCCGGATCATTGGCAGCGGCAGAACCCCGCCGTTCTTATCGAGCTCCGATTTCAGGAGATCGAGCCTGATCCAGAGGTTGTTTGTATTGAAGTAGAGGTGACGGTTGGTGTCTTGGAATGACGAAAGGTCCTCTTCCGGGCACTGGGCCACCTCCCGTAGGAGCAGTCTGCCATCGGATGCCCGGACTGCGAGATGGCCGCCCTTGCTGTCGGAGAGGGTGCGCCGCGTGACTTCCATAAGGAAGGGGGCTCCGGATGACGCAAAATGGGCCAGAATCACCGGATCTAGGACGGCGCCGAGATTGTCGGAATTGGAGACGAAGGCGTAGCGGATTCCTTCGGCGAGTAACCGGTCGAGCCAACCGCTTCCCGCCATGGCGGGATAGAGATCGCCATGGCCGGGCGGGCACCACTCGAGCTCCGGGTCCGTGGGCCAGAGTGCAGGTGCCAGCGTCCGAGCATCTATCTTGGGGACCCGGTTCTGCATCAGCTCCATCTCGGCCGGATCGGCCAGACCCTCGGTACGGTATTTCGCGAGATACGCCAAGGTGTCGTCGCTTGTGCTGAAGCTGTTCATCAGCAGGAGACGCACTGGATGATCGCTCCTGCGACGGAGTTCCTGCGTTTGGCGCACGATGAGATCCAGGAAATTCAAGCCGCCGGCCACTGTCAGGAGGCTTTTTGGGCCCTGAAGGCCCATGCCTGTGCCCAAGCCACCATTGAGTTTGATCACGACGGTTTGGGCGAGCAGGGAATGATCGGTCGCATCGGTTTTCGGGAGGCCCTCCAGGGAAAGGATGTCAACCGCGGGGGTGATCGCCGATTCGGGGATCATGCCGGTTTCGTTCCTGAGAAGGGCTTCGTAGTTCCTGCGGAATGCCTTGATGACCGCATCGCCCATTCCGGCAGCGCTCATCTTGTTCTGGAAAAGAGAGAAATCAGTCATGGGAGAGGGCCGAATCCCAAGGAATGCCGTGAGAGGCCGCTTTGGTCACGCCGAAAAGTCGGGAGAATCACGTTGCCGTGAGGGATGGGCTTGGATACCCAAGAGGATCGCCCTACTTTTCAAAACACCACTAAGCATGAGCACCTCCATCCACCACTTCCAAGATCAAGTAGCCATTGTCACTGGAGCCGGACGCGGCATCGGCGAGTCCATCGCACGTCATCTTGTCGAGGCCGGTGCCAAGGTCGCCGTCGTGAGCCGGAGCGAGGCGAATTCCTCCAAGGTCGCTGCCGCCCTCGAGGCGATCCGCCCCGGATCCGCGAAGGGATATGCTGTCGATGTCGCGGACTTTGACGCCGTGCAGAAAGTCGGCGAGCAGATCCTGGCAGACTTCGGTCGCACTGACATCCTTGTCAATAATGCCGGTATCACCCGGGACAATCTCCTGATGCGCATGTCCTCAGAGGAGTGGGACGCCGTGCTCGACACGAATCTTAAGGGAGCCTTCAACTTCGTCCGTGCGATCCTCCGCACGATGATCAAGCAGCGTTCCGGCCGCATCATCAATATCAGCTCGGTCAGCGGTCTCATGGGACTTGCCGGCCAGACCAACTACGCCGCCAGCAAGGCCGGCATGATCGGTCTCACCAAAGCACTCGCCAAGGAGGTCGCCAGCCGCGGTATCACGGTCAACGTGGTGGCTCCTGGATTCATCGAGACCGACATGACTGCCGTTCTCAACGAGGAAATCCGCAAGGGAGCTCTCTCCCAGATTCCGCTCTCCCGCTTCGGCCAGCCCGAGGAAATCGCCGGAGCCGTTGCCTTCCTCTGCGGTCCCTCCGCCGGATACATTACAGGCCAGGTCCTCGCAGTTGACGGTGGAATGGCGATGTGAGGGGACGGGGCCGAATGGCCCATGATTCTTTTCAGGTTTCATCCTTTATCCCTCATCCTTTTCCGTCGTGCTTCTCTACCTCCTTCGCCATGCCGAGGCGGAGCCTCATTGCGATGATGATTTCTCACGCCGCTTGACCGAGATGGGATACAAACAGGCCCGTCAGGTGGGCTGCATCATGAAGGAGCAGTGCCTGAGGCCCGATCTCATCCTCTCCAGTCCAGTTATTCGAGCACGTGATACGGCTGGAATCGTTGCCAAGTTTTTGGGAAAAATTGATGTCACCCAAGTGCCTTGGGCCGCCTGTGGCATGAATCCCGATAGGGCGCTTGATGAGCTTGCTTCCTACAGCAAGTTCAAGAGTATTCTGCTTGTCGGTCATGAGCCTGATTTCAGCACTCTGATCGCCTCATTGATTGGTCTACTGCGGAGTCCCTCCATTCAAGTGGGAAAGGCTTCCTTGATCGGCATTAACCTTCCCCGTCTTCAGGTTGGATCGGGAATTCTTGAGTTTGTCCTGCCTGTGAAGTTTCTCTGAAAAATAATCCTTAGACCTGATGAAAACCCTTCTTCTCACCAACGAATACCCACCTCATATCTACGGGGGTGCTGGTGTCCATGTCGATTACCTGAGTCGCGGGTTGGCCAAGCTAATGGAGGTAGAGGTTCGTTGCTTTGGCGAGCAAAAGGAGGAGCTTCCGAATCTCTCTGTGAGGGGTTTCGGCACGGGAACTCCCTCCATGGAGTGTCCTAAGGCGCTTCAAAGTCCACTTGGGGCCTCACGCCGATGCGTCGACTTCAACGGTGCGGGAATCAGCGCGAATCTAGTCCACTGCCACACCTGGTACACCCATCTGGGCGGCATCATGGCCAAGCTGAATTACGGGATCCCGCTTGTCATCACGGTTCATTCGCTAGAACCCCTCCGCCCTTGGAAACGAGAGCAACTCGGAGGAGGTTATGATTTCAGCCTCTGGGTGGAGAAGACGGCCCTTGAGATGGCTGATGCCGTCATCGCCGTTTCCGAGGAAACGAAACGCGACGTCCTGTCTCTTTTTAACGTCCGTGAGGATCGGATCAGCGTCATCCACAACGGCATTGATCTCGGAGAATACAAGTCGACCCGCGATGACGAGTCTCTTCGCGCCCTTGGGGTGGATCCTAAACGCCCCTATATTCTGTTTGTAGGCCGCATCACGCGGCAGAAGGGGATCATCCATCTGGTTAGGTCGATCAGGCATCTGAATCCCGGTTTCCAGGTCGTGCTCTGCGCCGGGGCACCTGACACCCCTGGGATCGCCGCCGAGATGCAGCAGGCCATCGCAGCTGCCCGCGAGTATCACGGGGAGATCATCTGGATTGAAAAAATGGTCACCCGCCCTGAGGCTATCGCCCTCTACTCCGGCGCTGGGGTCTTTGTCTGCCCCTCGATCTACGAACCCTTCGGCATCATCAACCTCGAGGCCATGGCCTGCGGCACCCCTGTGGTGGCGAGTGCCGTCGGCGGCATCAAGGAGGTCGTGGTGGATGGGGAGACCGGCTATCTGGTTCCGCTTAAGCAGATGACCGAAAGTCCCTTTGAGGCAACGGAACCCGAAGACTTCGCCGCCGATCTTGCGGCCAAGGTCAACTTGCTCATGGCCGATCCCGAGCTTGCTACCAGAATGGGTGCTGCTGGACGCCGCCGTGCGGAGGAACTCTTCGGCTGGGATGCGATTGCCAGGAAAACGGAGGGACTTTACCGGAATCTTCTGAAATCCTGACTGCATGTTCGTCGATCGAGTCAGGATTCATGCGAAGGCAGGTGATGGAGGGGATGGCTCCGCCAGCTTTCGCCGTGAGAAATTCATTCCCAAGGGAGGACCCGATGGCGGCGACGGGGGCGACGGAGGCGATGTGATCCTTCGTGCCGACACGCACACCGACCAGTTGGCCAATCTCTTCTTCGAACCGATCCTCAAGGCAAAGCCGGGAGGCAAGGGGTCTTTCCGCCAACGCCATGGAAAGTCGGCTCCCGATCTGGTGGTTCCCGTTCCCGTGGGAACCCTGGTCTACCGCTTCCCGACACCCGAGCCGCACGATCCCTTCGCTGAACCGCCCGAGGAGGAGGAACCCTCCGAGACACCGAAGTCGAAGAAGGGACTTCCCGACCCGATGTCCGAGGATCTTGTTGCCGACCTTGATCAGGTCGGAAAGGAATTCATCATCTGCCACGGCGGCAAGGGGGGACGAGGCAATATCCACTTCAAGAGTTCCCGCAACCGCGCCCCGAGGCGTTTCACCGAGGGAACTCCCGGCGAGGAGGGATGGTTCCTGCTCGAGATGCGATCCATCGCCTTCGCGGGTCTCGTCGGCTATCCCAATGCGGGCAAATCAACCCTGCTCCGCGCCATTTCCCGAGCACATCCCAAGGTCGGATCCTACGCCTTCACGACCCGGAATCCCCAGGTCGGCGTCGTCGATCTCGAGGATTACCGGAAGACGACCGTGGCTGACATTCCTGGACTGATCGAGGGTGCCCATGAGAACCGTGGACTGGGGCACCAGTTCCTCCGTCATGTCATGCGCTGCAGCTACCTCCTCATGGTCCTCGACATGGCCGGATCCGAGGGGCGCAGCCCGCTGGATGACCTTAAGGCGCTTCGCAGGGAACTGGAGCTCTACAACCCCGAACTCGCCGCCC
>RFPR01000084.1 GCA_009928265.1 Pseudomonadota bacterium
TCCGTGCGGGGACGGGGGAGGGCGGAGAGCTCGTGGTGTGGGTCACTGTCAGCACAGGAGTATCCGGGGAAGTGCTTGCCGCACGAGAGGACGCCGGTTTTGCGTAGGGCCTCATTGAAGACGCCCGCCATCTCGATCACCTGATCGGCGCTTGTTCCGTAGCAGCGACCGCGGAGGGAGTTGTCAGCCTCGTCGTCAAAGGCGATGTCGAGAACGGGACAGAGATCGAGGTTGAAGCCAAACAGGCGGAGCAGTTCCCCGGTCAGTTCGCCATGACGGGCGATGAGGGAGAGATCCCCCTTGTCGCGCAGTTGGCGGGCATTGGGGGGCTCGTTGCCAAGGAGTTTGAGTCGGGAGACGCGTCCCCCCTCCTGATCGATTGTGATGATCGGCTCGATCTCGCTGAGTTCACGGAGGCGGTCAGTGAGGGCTCGTAGTTGTGCGGGGCTCTGGATATTGCGACCGAAGAGGATGAAGCCTCCCGGCTGGATCCTTCGGACGAAGTCGGCATAGACCTCGTCGATTTCGTAGCCAGGGACGCCGAGGAGGAGAAGTTGACCGGGAGAGGGGCATTTCATAGCGTCCAGCCAACCAGATCCTTGCTTTCCTGACGAAACGATTTCTCACCATGCACCGCTCTCTTCCCCTTCTCTTAATCGCTCTTCTCCTGCCTGCTTTCCCGCTTCATGCCGTGGAACTCGGAATCGATGTCCTGCAGAAGAACAATTTCGATCTCCTGCGGGGTAAGCGTGTGGGTCTTGTTACCAATCAGACGGGAGTCAATTCCTCGGGTGAGAAGACCCGGCTGATCCTCCGAAAGCATGTCAATCTGGTTGCCCTCTACACGCCGGAGCATGGACTCGATGGCACGGAGAAGGCTGGGGTTGAGATTCGCTCCCGCAAGGATCCCCTGACTGGCCTCAAGGCCTGGTCCCTCTACGGCGATACGCGCAAGCCGACACCTGAGATGCTGGCGGGGATCGATGTGCTGGTCCTCGATATGCAGGATATCGGATGCCGCAGCTACACCTACATCAGCACGATGGGCAAATGCCTTCAGGCGTGCGCGGAGCAGGGGAAGGAGTTGGTCATTCTGGACCGACCGAACCCTCTCGGAGGCAACAGGGTCGAGGGGATGGGAATCGATCCGAAGTGGATTTCCTTCGTTGGGCAGTTCCCGGTTCCCTATGTCCATGGCATGACAATGGGAGAACTGGCTCTCATGGCCAATGCCAAGGGATGGATGGGCCCTCGATGCAACCTGCAGGTTGTGAAGATGCGAGGTTGGTCGCGCGAGATGACCTGGCCCATGACCGGCCTACGCTGGGTGCCGACCTCCCCGAATATTCCCCTGGCCATGTCGCCGAACTATTATGTCATTACGGGAATCGTCGGAGGTCTTGCGGGAGGACTCGATCTGGGACTCTTTTCTCCGAGGGCTTTCCAAGTGCTTGGTGCGGCCTGGATGAAGCAGGGGAAGATGATCTCTTATCTCCGTTCCCGTACGCCCGGAGTGGGGGTTGTTCCAGCATCGACCGCATCGGGTCCCGGTATCCTTTTCGAGGCAAATCCTGCCGGCGGAGGGGATCTTACTGCGGCTGCTCTCTACACACTGGCCGAGTGTGACAGGCAGTCACGCGGCCTGATCTTCACCAAGGCTGGAAAGAGCATGATGAACCTCTTTTATAAGGTCTACGGCAGTGACACGATCCGCAGGGATCTGGTGACCAAAGGGCCTGAACGGATCGTGGCCTCCTGGCAGCCCTTCCTCGCTCATTTCCGTTCGGAGAGGCAGCCCTTCCTGCTTTACTGACCAGGAAAATGAGAAAGGCAAAAAGATGAATGAAAAAGGAGTCTGAGAAACTGATTCCTACAAGGACAACGCGTCCACCCGGTCATGTCGAGCGGGTGGGGATTTTCGGTGGAACATTTGACCCTGTTCATCATGGTCATCTGTTACTGGCCGAGGCGGCGCTCGAGCAACTTGATCTCGACAGGATCCTCTTCATTCCGGCCGCGCTCTCCCCATTCAAGCAGGATCGTCCTCCCGGGGCTTCGCCGGAACAGCGTCTCAGGATGCTCCGTCTGGCAACAGCCTCCGAGCCTCGTTTTGAGGTCGATGACAGGGAACTGCACCGGGATGGTCCTTCCTTCACACTGGAAACGGTCCGATCCCTGCTCGGGGATCACCCCGGAGTGCGCTTTCTGCTCCTGATCGGAGCGGACAATCTTGGGGATCTCCACCGATGGCACGGGATCGATGAATTGAGCAATCTGGTTGATTTCGGGGTGCTAGACCGCAACGGCGACCCGGCTGTGAACTCATGCGGTTTTCCCGTCGTGAAGAGGCAGATCAATCTCTCCTCCACCGAAATCCGGGAACGTCTGGCCCGAGGCCTTTCCGTTCGCTTCATGGTGCCTGCTCCTGTATATGAAATGATCATGTCCGAGCACCCATATCCCGATCTTTCCAATGGCCACGCGTAAAGCCTCCTCCCCGAAAACCGCTGCCCCCAAGGTCTCGAAGGTGTCCAAGGCCTCCAAAAAGGTGGTGCCGATTGATCCCGAAGAGGCTCTTGCTCGTCTCTGCGCCGAGGGGGCCCTTGATAAGAAAGCCGAGGATGTCGTGATCCTAGACATGAGGGGCATCTCCAGTTTCACCGATTTCTTCGTCATTGTCTCGGGTACTTCCGAGCCCCAGCTCAAGGCGATCGCCGGTTCCATCCGGGAACGGGTTCGTGAGGCGACGGGACAGCGTCCTACGGCTGAGGATGGGTTTCCTGTCAGTCAGTGGGTCATCGTCGACTACGGCTCGGTCATCGTGCACATCTTCCACCGTGAGAGAAGGCCCGTGTATGGCCTTGAGGATCTCTGGAACGATGCAAAACGGATCGAGATAGGATCCTGAAACGCCCTAACGGGTCGGCCCATGGACTGGATTGAGGAGATCCTGATCGAGTGTCCCCAGTGCGGTAAGTCCTTTGCGATCCAGATCGAGACCGCTGAGGAGGGAACTGTCCAGTTGATCGAGGATTGCGCGGTTTGCTGCAGGCCCGCCGCCGTTTCCATCACGGTCGAGGAAGGGGAGGTGACCGGCGTCACCGTGGAGGTTTCCTGAAGTACTCCCAACCTGTTTTCACGCTTCACCATTTCACTCCTACAACGCACCATTCCGGTCATGTCTTCCCGAACTGATGCGCTTGTTCGTCTTTTCCGGGATGATGATCCCGCGACGGTGGAGTTGGTTAAGGAACAGTTGATCCTCCAGGGGGAAGCAGTTGTTTCCGAACTGCGTGATCTATTGAATGCCGACTCCGCTATTGTGGCGGCTCATGCGCAGGAGGTACTGCATCAGATCGCAGGGACCAAAGCCGCAGGGCGGCTGGAAGAGATGATTCGCAGCGGACAGGAGCTGGATTGGGAGGAGGTATCGCTTCTGGTGGCCTCGGCCCTTCTACCTTGGGTCGATCCTGACGATACACGATCCCAGCTCGATGCCTGGGGTGAGGAACTCCGCTCCCGGCTTTCGCTTGATCCGGAGAATCCGGTTCCTGTCATCACGGCCTTTCTGCACGGATCGCTTGGGTTTAACGGCAATGCGGCCGATTACTACAACCACGAGAACTCGCTCCTTCCCACCGTGATCGAGAACAAGAAAGGCCTCCCACTGACGCTCTCCCTGCTCTATCGCTTTATTGGAGCCCGCGCCGGAATCGAGATTGAGGGAGTGAATCTGCCGGGGCATTTCATCGCCCGTTGCGGAGAGGTCTATTTCGATCCCTTCCACGGAGGATGCGTTCTGAGTTTGGCCGATTGCGCCGACATTCTTGCCAGGCAGGGATTGGAACTCGATGACGAGCATCTCGAGTCACCCGGATCCCGTGAAGTCGTTGCCCGGATGCTTGCCAATCTGGGTCATGCCTACTCGGTCGAGGAGTCGCGCTGGCAGAAGTCGATGGTCGACCGCTGGCTCGGCCTGCTAACCGGTGAGGAACAATGAGGATTGAGCTTCTCAATACCGGCAGTGAGCTTCTGCTCGGAACCGTCCGCGATGCCCACCTCCAGTGGTTGGCTCAGGAGATCTTCCCATTGGGTCTTCGGATCTCGAGGCAGGGAACGGTTCCCGACGGTTCCCCGATCCGGGATCTTTTGCAGGAGGCTTCCGGACGCTCCGATCTGCTGATTGTGACAGGAGGGCTCGGCCCAACCACGGATGACATTACCCGGGAGATTGCGGCAGAGTTGACGGGACGAAAACTGCACCTCCATCAGGAGACACTGGATCGGATCCAGGAACGCTGCCGTCGTAGGGGATTTGCGTTCCAAGAGCGCATGACGCGACAAGCCATGGTTCCGGAGGGAGCCCGAGTCCTTCCTAATGACAACGGCACCGCTCCGGGTCTCCACATTCCTGGCCGGGATGGGATTCCCGACATCTTTCTCCTGCCCGGTCCCCCCAGGGAATTACAGCCGATGGCAACCGCTCACTTGCTCCCGTTCCTCCGCGAGAAGACCGCTGGGCAGGATCGCCATGAATGCCGCATCTACCGCGTTGTCGGGATGGGGGAATCGTTGCTGGAGGCGAAGGTGGGGTTGGAGCTCTCCAAGCGCAGCGATCTTGAGGTGGGTTACTGTGCCCGTCCCAATGAGGTCGATTTTCGACTGATCGGCCCCAAGGCGGTGCTTGATGCCGTGGATCCGCTCGTCCTTGAGGTGATCGGTGATCATCTCCTTCCCATGGAGGATGACTCGATGGAGGAGAGTATCGTTCGGATGCTGACGGAACGTCATTTGACCCTTGCTACGGCTGAGTCCTGCACTGGGGGTCTGCTTGCGAACCGGATCACGGATGTCCCGGGCGCCTCGGCCGTGTTTTTGGAAGGTTTTGTGACTTACAGCAATGCTTCCAAGACCGCCCTTCTCGGAGTCCCTGCGGAACTGATCTCCGCTCATGGCGCCGTCAGTGAGCTGGTCGTCCGTGCCATGGTCGAAGGGGTTCTCGCGAAAAGCGGTGCGACCCATGCACTTGCCACAACGGGCATCGCAGGTCCGGGTGGAGGCAGTGAGGAAAAGCCAGTCGGAACCGTCTGGCTGGCACTTTCAAGCAAGGGAGAGGAGACCGTTTCCTGGAAGCAACATCTGCCCTTGGACCGCAAAGCGTTCAAGAGGGCCGTTACCCAGTCGGCTCTCGACCGACTGCGCCGTCATCTGAAATCATCCCTGAAATAATGAGCTCCCCCTCAAGAGAACCGACTGCTGAGGAAATCCGTCTAGGTGAGAATGCTCGCCGAGAGCGGTTCTGGAAACTTTGGGGGACCTATCTCTCCGAGCGCCAGTGGGGAACCGTACGTGAGGATTACTCCGAGGACGGCGATGTCTGGAAGTCGTTCACCTTTGACCAGGCGCGCAGTCGGGCCTACCGATGGGGTGAGGATGGTCTGCTCGGCCTCAGTGACAGATTTGGGAGACTCTGCTTCGGACTCGCTCTCTGGAACGGCAAGGACCCGGTTCTCAAAGAGCGACTTTTCGGTCTCACCGGACCTCAAGGTAACCACGGGGAAGATGTCAAGGAGCTCTACTACTACCTCGATGCCACGCCCACCCACTCCTATGCCAAGGGACTCTATAAGTACCCGCAGGCGGAGTTTCCCTACGCGAAACTTGTCTCGGAAAATGCCGGTCGTAGCCGCGATTTGCCGGAGTATGAGCTTCTCGATACGGGAGTCTTTGATCAGAACCGCTACTTTGATGTCCAGGTCGAGTATGCCAAGGAGTCGATTAAGGATATCCTGATCCGTATCACCGTCACCAACCGCGGTCCCGAGGTGGCTTCTCTCGTCCTCCTTCCAACCCTCTGGTACCGTAACACCTGGGCTTGGGGGCAGATCAGTGAGGAATGCCTAGAGGAGCCGGAAATCTCGATTTCCGCACCGGGCGTGCTCTCGGCCCGCCATTCGGCGATGGGCGAGTATCTCCTCGCATGCGGAAACTCCCCTGACGGGACAGCACCTGAGTTTCTCTTCACCCACAACGAGACCAACTGCGAGCGCCTCTACGGATCAGCCTCGAGGAAGAAATACACCAAGGACGCTTTTCATGACGCGGTGATCCACAACAAGGCCGACGCCGTGAATCCGGGCATGACCGGAACCAAGGCCGCCGCGCGCTACGATCTCTCCATTCCTTCGGGAGCTAGCGTGGAGATCCGCCTCCGTCTTGCAGAGAAAGGAGAGTGGCGCGATCCCTCGGTCGATCCCCTCGGCGAGAACCATACGGAGGTTTTTGCCCTGCGCCTTGATGAAGCTGAGGAATTCCACGCCGCAACCATCAACCCATCACTCGATCCACAGCAGCAGCTTGTTGCCCGGCAGGCGTATGCGGGACTGCTCTGGAGCAAACAGTTCTACAACCTCGTTCAGACCGAATGGGCACGGGGTGATGAGACGGAACCCGCTCCTCCAGCCGGTCATGCTGCTCGCAATGCGGACTGGGTCCACCTTTTCAACCGAGACATCCTTTCGATGCCTGATACGTGGGAGTACCCCTACTACTGCTCCTGGGACCTTGCCTTCCACACAGCGGCGCTTTCACGGGTTGATCCTGAGTTCTGCAAGGAACAGCTCATCCTGCTTCTTCGTGAGTGGTACACGCACAACAACGGGCAAATGCCTGCTTACGAGTGGAACTTCTCGGACGTGAACCCTCCGGTACACGCCTGGGCCGCTCTCAGGCTTTACCGTCAGCAAAGGGAACTGGGTCATGATGATCCGGCATTCCTGGAGCGTATTTTTCAGAAACTCCTGCTCAATTTTAACTGGTGGGTGAATCGCAAGGACAGCGATGGAAACAACCTCTTTGAGGGAGGTTTTCTTGGTTTTGACAATATCTCTGTCTTTGACCGATCCAAGCCACTCCCCACAGGCGGCCGCCTGAAGCAGGCGGACGGCTCCTCTTGGATGGCCTTCTACTGCATGTGCATGTTGCAGATCGCCCTGACACTCTCGGAAAAGAACCCGGTCTACGAGGACATGGGTACGAAGTTCATCACCCACTTCACCCGCATCGTCGGGGCCATGAATGACTTCTGTGGCACCGGTCTCTGGAACGAGGATGATGGATTCTATTATGACCTTCTGGAACTCCCCAACGGCGAGCATGTTCCGATCAAGGTCCGCTCGATCGAGGGATTCATGCCGCTCGTCGCCACGAGCTATGTCACCGGACTCCAGCGGCGGAAGAGTCCGGGTTTCGAGACTCGCCTCCGTTGGGCGCTGATGAACCGTCCCAAACTCGCAGGTCATCTTTTGGACGTGAACGGAGACATCATGGATATCGACAGGGACATCCTGCTGACTGTCACGCCGAAGGATCGTCTGGAAAAAATGCTCCGCTATCTTTTCGACGAGTCGGAGTTCCTTTCGCCACACGGCATTCGATCAGTCTCCAAGTACCACGAGAAGCACCCCTACATCTACACGGTCAACGGGACGCCTTATTCGGTAAACTACGAGCCGGGTGAGGGAAGAACTGGAATGTTCGGGGGGAATTCCAACTGGCGCGGCCCGGTCTGGCTTCCGATCAACTACATGATCATCCAGGCCCTCAAGACCTACGACCACTTCTATGGTGAATCCCTTAAGGTGGAGTTCCCAACGGGATCCGGAAACTTGGTCACTCTTGCCGAGGCAGCCCGCCTCCTGTCACTCCGTGTCGCTTCGCTCTTTTTGCCCGATGCACAGGGGAATCGTCCGGCTCATGGTGGTGAGGAGCGCTACGCCTCCGATCCCGCCTGGAAGGATCTCGTTCTCTTTTACGAATACTTTCACGGCGACACCGGTCGCGGATGCGGGGCCAGTCACCAGACCGGATGGACGGCACTCGTGGCAGAATTGCTGGCCAAGGAAGTTGGTTAGTCTCTTGCCCTGCGGCTCAAGTAACCAATTACTCCCTTTGCTGCTCGGGTACCTGTGGCAAAGCAGCCCTGAAGGAGATAACCGCCCGTCGGGGCCTCCCAGTCGAGCATTTCACCGGCGAGAAAGAGTCCTGGTAGCCTCCTGACCATCAACTGGTCGTCCAGTTCAGTGAAGGAAACGCCTCCTGCTGAGGAGATAGCCTCGGCGATCGGTCTGGGGCCTGTGAGGCGGATACGCAGGGCCTTGGCTTCCTGGGATAGCAGGAGAGGGGACTGAAGTGCATCGGGTGACGCATAAGCCCTCAGTAGAGAAGTTGCAGCCGCACTCAGTCGCCATGCTCGAATAGCTGCGGAGAGAAAGTTATTAGAAACGGAATCATCGATTTTTGAAGCTAATTCCCGATCGGAAAACGTCGGTTTAAGATCGAGAAAAAGCTCCGGTTCTTGCATGGTTCTGAGCACGGATCCGAGTTGATAGAGGGCTCCTCCCTCAAGTCCACTCTTGGTGATCAAGAGTTCACCCTGAATCGAGACGCCGCCTGCCTTCACGGTCAGATTCTTGAGAGGATGCCCTTCCGCAGTAGCGAGAATGTCCGGTTTCCAGTTAACTTCCCACCCGCAATTTGCTGGGGAGAGGGGATGGATGACAATTCCCTGTTTTTGAAGAAGGGGAATCCACGAGGCATCTGATCCTGTCTCTGGCCAAGAGGCTCCACCCACAGCAAGAATTACAGCATGATGGAGAGCTGTTTTCCTTCCCTCTTGTGTAAGGAAAGATAGACAGAATCGGTCATCATGGGGATCAACACCTATCAATTTGTGGCGGGTCTTGAAAAGGGTTCCTTGATCTTTGAGGCGTCTGATCC